>DLHV01000120.1 GCA_002483395.1 Chloracidobacterium sp. UBA7659
GTGACCGCAACCGACGGTCCGTGATTTACTCTCCCGCTATGGCTGAACCCGTCATTACGTCCGTCGAGCCCCGAGCGGGCGTCGAGGGCGGAGAGATCGTGATCACCGGCGACGGCTTCGCGCCGCGGACCTGGCACGAAACCTCCGTGACGTTTGACGGCGTCGCGTCGCGACCGCAGAGCGCCTCGGGCTCACGCATCATCTGCGCCGTCCCTCCGGGTGTTTCGGGCCGCGTGAACCTGCGAATCGCCGACGGCTCAGGCATCAGCGACGCCATTCCCTTCGAAGCGGGCGAGCGACTCGCCGACAGCCTTCATCCGGTGGCGAATCCGGCGTTCGATCACGACAACGGCAGCATTTTCACGACGCTTTCGGGCACGAGGGGACAGGAAGTTCCCGTGTCGGTCTACAAGGTCACCTCGACGGGTGAATCCCAGCCGTTTCTCTCGGACCTGATGAACCCGACGGGCCTCGCCTTCGACCCCGACGGCACGCTCTTCATCACGAGCCGCTACGACGGCGTCGTCTACCGGGTCACGCCGTTCAAGCAGGCCGAAGCCTTCGCCCGCAACCTGGGCGTCGCGACCGGTATTGCCTTCGATTCACACGGCGCGATGTACGTGGGGGACCGGTCGGGAACGATCTACCACGTGAGCGAGATCGGCGAGCCGGAAGTGTTCGCCTCGATCGAGCCGTCGATGGCGGCGTACCACCTCGCCTTCGGTCCCGACGGAGCGCTCTACGTGACCGGTCCGACGGCGTCGAGCTTCGATTCCGTGTACCGAGTGGATGCGGACGGCAACGTGACGAACTACTTCACGGGCCTTGGCCGCCCGCAGGGACTCGCGTTCGACGCCGAGAACAACCTCTTCGTCGTGGCGAGCCATCACGGACGCCGCGGCGTGTTCCGCATCACGCCGACCGGAGAGATCTCGATGGTGGTGGCGGGTCCGTCGCTCGTCGGACTGTGCTTCGACGATTCGGGCAACGCGATCCTCGCCTCGACGAGGGAGGTCTATCGCGTGCAGCTCGGCGTGAAGCCCTTCTGGCCGTTTTCGTGATCGGCGGGCTCGTCGTCGACAAGCCGGAGGGGTGGACGTCGCACGATGTCGTCGGTCGCATCCGGCGGCTGGCGGGCACGCGACGCGTCGGCCACACCGGCACGCTCGATCCGTTTGCCACAGGCGTCATGGTGATACTCATTGGTCAGGCGACGCGGCTTGCTCAATTTTTGGACAAAGATGAAAAGGAATATGAAGCCCTTGTGAGGTTTGGGTTTGAAACAGAAACAGGTGATTTTACGGGAACGCGGAGCGCGGAATGCGGAATGCGGAATGCGGAAATTTCGGCCTTGCTTGGTAAGACAAAGTGGGATCAAATTCTGTCGCCGTTTCGCGGCGAGATCGAGCAGGTTCCGCCAATGTATTCCGCAAAAAAGGTGGACGGCAGAAAGCTCTATGAACTCGCCCGTAAAGGTGTTGAGATCGAACGCAAACCTGTTCCTGTAACCATTCACAAACTGGAAGTGGTCAATGGAGACGAAATCCGCATTCCGCATTCCGACCTCCGCATTCGCGTAGTTTGTTCCGCCGGAACTTACATCCGAACGCTTGCCGAGGACATCGGACGAGCAGTCGGCACGGGAGCGCATCTTACCGAACTGCGTCGGACCCGAGCGGGCAGATTCGATATTTCGCAAGCCTTTACATTGACTGATCTTGAGGCGATCGCCGATCCGGTTTCTACATTAATACCAATGAGCGAAGCGGTCGTGCATTTGCCAGAAGTCGTCCTTGCCGACGACCGCGTCTTGAAAACCAGAAACGGCCTTTCGTCCCGATTCCCCGACGCAGGATTTATGGACGGCGAAACCGTTTGCATGCTCAACGCCGACGCGGATCTCATCGCAATAGGTGTATATAGAGCAGACGAGAAAACTGTTCAACCAAAAGTGGTTTTGGGTTAGAATACGTGAGGATTCACATCTGCGCTTTGTGCAAAAACTTTGTGTACTTTGTGTTAAGAAAGCATTACTAACACAAAGAACACCAAGTTAAATCCACAAAGAGCGCGGAGCACGGAAATATGAAGAAAAGGAATCTTGCAATTTTGGTTTTGGGCGGAATCGGTGCAGCGGTCGCGGTAAAAATGCTGACGCGTGCAAAGACCGTCGTTTGGGACGATGTTGCCGATTACGTTCCGCATTCGGATCATTCGCATTTCATAAATGTCGAAGGCGCACGGCTGCACTACCAGGAATTCGGCGAGCGGGCGAACCCGACACTTGTCTTGATTCACGGTTACACGGCCTCTTTGTTCGTATGGCACAAGGTCGCTCCGCAGCTCGCCGATGCCGGATTTCATGTTATCGCGGTCGATCTTATCGGGTTTGGCTATTCGGAAAAGCCTCGGTGGTTCGATTACTCGATCCAGTCGCAGGCGAGAATGGTGTCGCGTTTTATGAACCGGCTCGGCATAGGACGCGCGACACTGGTCGGCAGCTCCTACGGCGGAGCGGTAGCCATGACGCTGTGCCTCGATTGTCCCGAATACGTCGAAAAACTCGTCCTGATCGATCCGGTCTGCAACGACGAAGTAAAAAATCACCCGATCCTTCGGCTTGCAGCCATCCGCGGCGTGGGCGAGGTTATAACCCCGTTTCTCGTTGATTCGAGGGCAATGATGCGTCGTAGAATGCGCGCAACCCTTTCGCCCGCAAATCATCATCTGATCACCTCCGAACGCATCTCGAACGTCCGGAGACCTATCGCCGCCGCCGATGGGCATCATGCCGTTCTTGCTACATCGCGCAACTGGAGAGCAAACCGCATCGAGCAGGACGCCCACATGATCAGCCAGCCGACGCTCATTATATGGGGTGAGCAGGACACGGTTATCGGCATCCATAACGGCTACAACCTTCACGATTCGATCCTAAATTCGCGCTTCGTCATACTAAAAAACTGCGGCCACGTCCCCGCCGAAGAAAAAAGCGAACTCGTCAGCGAACTGGTCACGGAATTTTGCCGCGACAGGAAAGGCCGAATCGGGCAGCATGAAGGCGAAGAAATGACGGTCGCGACATCATGATTTCGGGTTCGAAGTCACGCAAAAGACTCATCGCCGGAACGGTAGGCGTCGCCTACGCGGTTCTCTACGGGTTTTGGACGCTGCTGTTGACGGGCGGCGGGCATGTCAATTTTATCTGGTTTTTTCTTTTCTTCTCGGTTGAGTTTTGCGGACTATATTTTCTCGATCTTCCTTTTAATGCCGATTAAGAAGGGCAGGCCCGCTGAAGACGGCGATCCCGTAACCGAGATTCGACTTTCCTAGTGATCCAATCGATACGTTCAAACATACTCTTGTACGGCAAAGGCGTGTTCACCACCATGGCGTTCTATAACCGCAAACCGTTTCTCTGGGAAAAGCACTGGAGACGGTTAACCGCGAATGCGACTACGTTAAGAATCGATCTTTCACGCCACAGTGAAACCTCGGTCCGGGACGCGATCCGGAAGGCGATCACGGAGTTTGGCGGCGAATCCGGTCGCGTCCGTGTGTCATTCCTCGACGAATCGCCGACTGACCTTTGGGGCGGTGAAGGCGGACGAGGAGCTTCGCTTTCCGTACTAGTCGACGTTTCGCGCAAGTCTTTGCCGCAAATGAGCGTCGGCACTTCCGCACATCTTGTTAACTCAACTTCACCGCTTGCCGGCATCAAATCATGCAATTACCTCGTGCCGCTGATGGCGTTTGAGGAGGCAAAAGCTCGCGGGTTTGATGAGGCGGTCAGGCCGAACGAACGGGGCGAAGTAGCTTCGGCGTGCATGGCGAATGTGTTTTGGCTGAAGGGCGGAAAGCTTTATTCGCCGAGCCTGAAAACCGGATGCCTGNNTGAAAATCTGGAATGCTCTGAGGTTGAAGCGACAATCGACGATCTTAGGTCAGCGGACGATATCTTTCTCACATCGGCCGGGATCGGCGTTGTTCAGGTTGCGGAATTTGAAGGAAGGAAAATGAGAACCGTCACACATCCGATTTCGGAACTAATAAACAGAGTCATTGTTTAGAGGCGGGCNNGGGCAAGCCCGCCTCTAAACGAGAAAGAAAATAACACGGCGCAAAGCCTTGCGATCGTGCGGGCAAGGACGCCCGCGTTCCGGCTCCAGAGGCCTTTTCCGGCCTATGCCGCGGTTTCGAACAAGGCGAGGATCTGCTTGCCTTCGATCGAACGCGGGTCGATGGTGCGAAGGTGCTTTTGGCCCTGCATTTCCCACAAGGCCGTGACCGTACCTTCCTTCTCGACCGCCTGGTAATGAACATCTTCGGGTTCGGCCGGAGCTTCCGGAGCGGGTGCCTCGGCAACCGTTATCGTCGGCTGGGCTTCTTTAGTTTCTTCAACCGCTTCGGCGGCTTTTGCTGCTTCTTCTGACATCTACTAAATTTCTCCTAATATTCTGCGTTACNNCGACCGTTATGGTCTCTTTCGAGGTCGATGTGGCGGTATTGCCAGAATTCTTCTCGGCTACGGTAATAGTCTCTTTCGCTGCGGCTTCTTTTTCAGCGTCTTTTATTTTTTCGTCCGACATCTTATCAAGTCTCCTTAATTTCTAAACGAAAATGTGTTGACCAAACCTAAATTATGCCACAAAACGCGAAATTTTGTCGAGTTTCTTTATCCTATCTCACGACCTTCAAGAAATCATCCAATTCGACCTCCGCATCGGTCAGGGCGCCCTTTAGGGTAAATCGGTCAACTTCGTCGTGAAACGGAAATACAATCAGTCTCCCGTCGAAGTGTTTCATTTTCAGATGACTGCCTTTGCGGCTGACTTCCTCAAAACCCATTCTTTTCAAAGCACGAACGACTTGCCGTCCGGATAGCAGCGGAAGTTTCATATCGCAAGTTCGACGATCTCCCGCCCCTTTGTTTTAACAAAGTCCGAGGGTTCCGGCTCAAGATAAAGATCGATAGCTTCCCTTATGTTCTCAATTGCCTGCTCCCTTGTTTTTCCCTGCGACCAGCAACCTTTCAAGGCTGGAACCCGGGCCACAAAATATCCGTCTTCGCCGGTTTCGACTATCACTTTTATATTCATATCAACGAAATTATATCAAAATAAACCGACCTATCGAACACGTTTCGAGTGTAGCTCGTAAAACCAAAAATCATTATTCGGCTGGTCAATCTTTAGCTCGTCCGTCTTGCCGTCTTTATCTNNNGACGGCCGCCATTTGATCTGGAACGTATCGTAATGCCAGTGTTCGAGGTCAGCGACAAAGTTTGGCGACCGCGAAAACCGCATAACCAGGCGACCGTCCTCATCCGCAATTGTGATGGCACCGTATAGTTCGTCAGAATACGTGCCGGCGTAGCTCGATATAGATAGTGACGGTTTTGTATTCGTTGTACGGGCTGCGTCGGTCTTCTTGATTTCTTCATCTGCCGCTGCTTTTGCTCGCTTGACCTGCTCTATGGCCTCGGCGTTCCAATCGCGTTTCGGGGCGTTTACAAAAACGTCGCGAATCTTGCTCATCATAACGGCAAACGACGGGAATTCGGAATTTGACAGCACTACAAAGCCGACATTTTCTTCCGGTATCAGCACGGTGTATGACAACATTCCATCCAGCCCGCCGCTGTGATTGATGATCTTGCGGCCGTGATAGTCATAGACGAACCAACCCATTGCCACGCCGGTAAAGTGACGCGTCGGGTTGTTTTTCCATGCCGGTTCCGAGATCTGCTGGGGAAGGTACGGCTGGTGCATCTGCCATCCCTGGGCCTCGCTGAATATCTGTTTGCCCTCGAATTTACCTCGGCCAAGCTGCAGTCGGATCCATTTTGACAGATCGGTGACGGACGAATTCAGCGCCGCCGCCGAATACGCACCGTCGACATTTCCGCGATTAAGAACACGCAGTTTTCTGCCGGACTCGTTGTGCGGAAACGCGGAATTCTCGGGCAGCGTCTTGATGCTTGTCGTCGTTCGTGTCATACCAAGCGGCAGCAAAATGCGCTCAGTCACAAAATCGGACCATGATTTGCCTGAAACGCGCTCGACCACTTTCCCGGCCGCGATAAACATCAGATTCTGATAACCGTAACGGGTCCGGAAACTGGAAACCGGCTTGAGATGACGAACTCTTGCAAGTATCTCGTCCGGCGTAAAATTCGACTCGTACCACAACAGGTCGCCGCTGAATGTGTCCAGCCCGACGCGGTGCGTAACCAGATCGCGAATGGTCAACTCCTGCGTCACCCACGGATCGTACATTTTGAATTCGGGCAGGTATTTCGAAACCTTGTCGTCCCATGCAAGCTTTTTCTCGTCGATGAGAATTGCGAGACTCGCGGTCGTAAAGGCCTTTGAATTTGAGGCGATGGCGAAAACAGTGTTCTCGTTGACTAGATCGCTTTTGCCAAGTTCCCGCCAGCCGTAGCCTTTTGCGAACACGACTTTGTCGTCTTTGACAATGGCGATCGCCATTCCCGGGCCCTTCCAGGTATTCGCCACCGTGTTTGCGTAATCGTCGATCTCCTTTAGCCTCTCTTCGAGCGTTTGGCTGTAAACGAAAAGCTGAAAGACAAAAAGAATCGCGAGTAAACCAGTTACTTTCTTCATATTGTTTTAGTATACGGGCGATCGGGGGAAATGTTCGTAGTCAGTAAACCTTAACGTCCGGATTCGAACTGAACTTCGCAAGTACCGGTGCTTGTGCCTTTATTTTTTTCCGCAGCCGACGTTCCTTCCTCAAAAGCAGCGGCATTGTGTAATTTGCGATTTTCATTTGCCGGAGGGAGCGGATCGGATCGACAAGATGTGTGTCCGGCAATGGCGAGCCCGATTCCTTTAACACCAGGCCGATCGGCAATTCCATCTGGTCCTGAAGATTGATCATTTTTGCCACCAGCTTCGAACTCGGTGTCAGCAGCGGGCCGATGCCGTAACGCACCTGCTGGGTTCCGATGATGTAAAGATTCTTGTAAGTCGGCAGCACACATCCGCCGTACAAAAGAGCAAGCTGGTCGTTTTTCATCGGTACCATTCCCGCAGGCAAAAACGGAAAGCTCAAATAAAAACCGGTCGCGGCGACGATCATGTCGAATTCGTCGCTCGTTCCGTCAGTAAAAAGAACTGTATTGCCGTCAAACCGCTCTATATCAGGCCGCGGCTTGATGCGTCCGTGTTTGAGGTAATGGAAGATCTCGGTGCTGATAGTCGGGTGCTTTTCGAATATTTTGTGGTCGGGTTTCGGTAGACCGTAATCCGAATATTTTCCGACAACGACCCTAAGTATTACGCGAAGCAATAACCTCTGGAGCGGCACCGGAAAGTGCACCAAAGGCGATTCGATCGAGGGTTTGCCGAACACCGTCTTCGGGGTCATCCAATATCCCCGGCGAAGGCTCAGATGAGCTGTTTGCGAAACTCGCGCCGCTTCCGAAACAACATCGCAAGCCGAATTGCCGCCGCCGATGACGAGCACGCGTTTTCCCGCAAGCTGCTCAGGCGATTTGAAATCCTTCGAATGAATGTATTCGCCCATAAATTCGCCCGGATAGTTCGGGAACCGCTTGTGCCAATGATGGCCGTTGCAGACCAACACGCCTTTATAGAAGCGTTGTTCGCCGTTTGCCAACTCGACATCCCAAAGCTCATCCGCACGAGGGCGGACGGCGGTGACCTTTGTGTTGAATTCAATCTGCGGCCGTAGATCGAACGTGTTGGCATAGAGCTTGTAATAATCGCCCATCTGCCGCTGGCTCGGAAAATCCGGATAATCGGACGGCATCGGAAAATCGGTAAATTCGGTGGTTTTCCTCGAGGAGATGATATGGGCTGTGCGGTACGTCCCGTGATACCAGTTGCCGCCGACCTCATCATCGGCCTCGACCTGTTCATACGGAATGCCCGAGTCCTTAAACGCCTTCGCGTGCGACAAGCCGCATGGCCCGGCGCCTATTATCAGAAAGATGTTGCTTTTATCCTGCATAGCCGGTGGACCTCGATCACATGACCTAGTTTCTGACGGTAAACAACCGCCACTTTCCTTAAATTCCGTCAAACGACCTGTTTCCGAACTCTTCGAAGATAAGCCCGGAACCAGCGACAAGGTCTTTTACAGTTCGCGAAACCAACGTGTTGCCAGGACCGCACGCCTCGGCAATTTTTTGTGCAAGCTCGACCGCGTAGCCGCCATACTTTTGGTCCACGACATCGCATTCGCCGGTGTGGAGTCCAGTCTGCTTCGAGAGCTGTCAAACTCGTCTTTTGGACTCACATTTTCGTAAAGGCTAATGCCGGCCTGAAAGCGGGTTGGACACTCCAATTCCGGCATACGATCCAAAAAATACCATAACCACGTTGCGGGACACATAGATGTTAAATCAAATTGGGTGTTAGCTGTTGGTAAAACTCACAATTTGGAAGATAATATATGAACCGCAAACTAACGATTATTAAAGAAAACCCAGGAGAAGTCGAAATGAAGCAAAGCGCTAAGAATTCATTTGATGTTTCAGACTCCGGACGGCTCTTTCTGCGTCGTTCCGGCCACGCATATTGCCCTGTTTGCGCAAAGCAGATCGAGCTTATCTCGTTCAATGATGCGGCGGATCTTTTCAACACAGACCTTCAGGACATCGAGTTTCTGGCTAAGCACGGTGATCTGCATCAGATCCACAACCGAAAAGGCAAGTTGATGATCTGCACCGTATCACTCTTTGAGTGTTTCGATGCAAGGCGGACACGGCTGCTCGATTCCGGAATTTTGAAGGAAGTTGCGGCAAAGAAATCTGCATGATCCATGTTTATGAGCGTGTGAGAAATAAAAATCAAGCGTAACGCTAGCAACGCACCCATAAGTATTTGATGTTCGCGAAGCATGCCCGGCGGGAAGCTGATTTTGTGTCTGCCCGCGGAATGAAAGCCCGGAAATCGATTGTCAAATGAAAGGACGTTCCAATGCGAATGTCCATTTTTCATGGAAAAAACATTNNTGGAACGGTTTTGGCCCGCACCGACAAATTGTCTTTCAAACCGCGGCCTGTTCTTGTATCCTTACCAACAACATGTCCCCGATCTTCTTAACACTTATCCTACTGGTGGTAGCGATAGTACTGTTTGCCACCGAGAAAATACCCGTCGATGTGGTCGGCATCCTGCTCGTTATTGCGCTCGTGATAACGCAGGTCCTGACCGTGCAGGAAGGCGTTGCGGGGTTTGGCAACGACATCATTATTACGATCGGCGGTCTCTTTATTCTCGTCGGCGGGTTGATCAAGACCGGAATTGTTGATCTCATCGGCCGACGGCTCTACCGGCTGGCCGGCGACAACGAATTCGTCTTGACGGCTCTTATTATGATAGCAGCCGCCGTATCGGCCTCAGTATTGAAAAACACCACAACGACGGCGATGTTCTTACCCGTCATCATCGGACTTGCCGTTAAAGCGAAGATCGCGCCGTCGAAATTGCTGATGCCGCTGGCTTTTGGTGCGATCCTCGGTGGAAGCTGCACCCTGATCGGAACATCTACGAATGTNNTCTTGCGGTCAGCGGGGCCATAATCCGCTACGGGCAGAAGCCGTTTACCATGTTCGAGCTGACATCCGTCGGGATTATTGTTTTTGCCGTCGGAATGCTCTACATGCTGTTTGTCGGCAGGTGGATGCTGCCGGCGCGCGGCGCGGGCAGTTCGCTGACTGAGGATTACAGCATTCGCGAATATATTTCCGAACTGGTCGTTCTGCCGAATTCGCGTCTTATCGGCAAAACACTTGGCGAATCGCACATTAATACCGAACTTGAGCTGAACGTTCTGGGCATTATACGTGGCGATCTAAAACACGTCGCTCCGCGTGCTTACGAGCGGATCGAGGCAAACGATCTTTTGATCGTCGAAGGAAAGATAGACGACATTCTTCGCGTCAAGGAAGAAGTCGGCCTGGAGATCAAAGCGGATTTCAAACTCAATGACCGCGTTCTTGAAAGCGAGAGTGTAGAGCTTTTTGAAGTAATGGTGATGCGCGATTCACAGATCGTCGGGCAAACACTAAAAAGCCTCAGGTTTCGCCAGGATTACGATTTAACCGTTCTCGCAATCAATCGCCACGGAGAGACGTTTATCGATAAGCTCAGCGACGTTCCGCTCAAGTTCGGTGACGTTCTGCTGGTTCAAGGAACACAAGAGGAGATAGAACCGCTCGTTGTCGATCGCGAAATGCTGCTTTTAGAGGATGTTTCAGCGAGCAGCATGCGGATCGATAAACGAAAATGGGCGATCGCGGCGTTCGTCCTCTTTCTCTCGCTCTCACTTTCGAAGATTGTCATTGGTGTCGATATTCCGCTCGCGATCTGCGTTTTGTCGGGTGTCCTTCTGCTGCTTGCGACAAAAACGGTGCGTTATGTGGAAATGTATTCACTGATCGATTTTCGCCTGCTTGTTCTGATCGCCTGTATGATGAGCTTTGGCGTCGCGATGGAAAAAACGGGTACGGATACCTATCTTGCCGGATACATCCAAACATATTTCGGAGATTACGGGCCAACTGCGGTCCTTGCCGGTTTCTTCTTGCTGACGGTGATGCTTACCCAGCCAATGTCGAACCAGGCCGCCGCGCTCGTCGTGCTTCCGGTCGCCGTAAAAACAGCCATCGCACTCGGTCTCAATCCACGAACATTTATCGTCGCCGTCACCTATGCCGCTTCATTTTCATTCATCACACCGCTCGAGCCGGCTTGTGTTCTGGTTTATACGCCGGGCCGCTATCGTTTTATGGATTTTGTGAAGGTCGGCACTATTCTGACCATTATTGTTTTTGTGGCGGCGATGATCCTTGTCCCGATCTTCTGGCCGCTTTAGGCCTTTCGTAATATGGTTATCTCCCGAAGCGACAGTCCGCGCTTGATGATAGNNATCCGATCGCCGTCCAAAACAATATTCTGCCTTTGCGGATTATTGCCAGAGTAACGCCGATTCCGACACCGGCGGCGACTGTTTCAGCTACAAACTGCGCTCCGGCTTCATCCACGCCGATCAAAAACGGTATGAGTTTGAAAAGAATAGTGATCAGACGGCTCACCGATTCAAGCAGAAATGCGTTCATCAACGAGGAATTTTCGCTTATCCGATTAAGGATGAACCAGACCTCAACAACGCCGAGCAGATGAAACGCGGCCTCGATAAAACAGATCGGTAAAAAACGTCGCGGGTAGCGGCGATAAAACCCGTAGATCAGATTCTCAAAAAGCCTGACTTCCGAACGGCCGTGTTCGAGCAATCGACTCGCAATTCCTCTTCGATAAAGCCATGCACACGTTTCGCTTGCGAAATGCCATTGTTGAACGACCATGACGACGCCGAGAACAAGCAATACCAAAAGTACGACTATCAGAACGTCGATCGATGTCGCCCAATTATCGTCGAGATGGAAGTTGCGCAAAAAGGTAAACGCCCCGAGTACCAGGAATACGCTCGTCGTAAAACTGTAAAAGAGATTTTCGGTAGCGATCGACGAAAGCCCGACAACCAGAGGAACGCGTTGTCGTACCGCCACTGCCTTAGAGGTGCCGCTGATCAAAATACCAAGCGGCAGCATGCTGCTCATCGCCTCGCCGATTATCACGGCCGGGACCGTGTCGCGTAGGCTCAACGAATACGGTTCGTAAACCGAAATTTTCCATGCCGACGCCCGCATCACAACGCGGGCGAAATAGATCAGCAAAATAACGGCGAAACCCGCGAAGCCAAATTTCTCAATATTATTGAGGATTTCGGTCACGCCGACGGAATAGACAAAATACAAAAACAGCGCGATACCGCCGAGCGTCAAAACGCCGCCCAAAACCTTAAGCCGGTTTACATGTTTTGTAGATATTCGTTGAGGTTTAATGCCTGTGTTTTCTGCGGTTGGTTCCAAACTCACTGCTTTTGCCTTTGCCCCGCGGCTTGATTATGATGGTATTTTATCTGTCTGAAATAACAAAATAGTATAGGAATTTAATTATGAGCACTGCCGCCGGACACGCATTATCAAATGCGGGATTGACCGTTTTATCCGAAGAAGAAGAATTGTTTCGCTCATCCGTACGCGAGTTCGCCGAGGGCGAGGTCCGCCCGCGTGTCGAAGAGATGGAGCGAGCTTCGAAACTCGACCCGGAATTGATAAAACAGTGCTTCGAACTCGGCCTGATGGCGATCGAATCGCCGGAGGAATACGGCGGTGCCGGCTCGACCATCTTTAACGCGATCCTCGCCATCGAGGAACTCGCCCGCGTCGATGCCAGCGTTTCTGTCTTTGTCGATGTTCACAACACGCTTGTCACGAATGCGTTTATGCGTTGGGCGAGCGACGAGCAGAAAAAGAAATACCTGCCGCAGCTCGCGTCCGGCAAAGTCGGAGCATATGCGTTGTCGGAGGCCGCGTCGGGCTCTGACGCATTCGCACTGAAAACGCGTGCGGTCGATAAAGGCGATCATTACGAACTGACCGGCCAAAAGCTTTGGATAACCAACGGCAACGAGGCGGAAATCTTTGTGCTTTTTGCGACAGTCGATCCTGACGCGGGCTATAAAGGAATTACGGCGTTCATCGTCGAAAAACAGTTCGAAGGCTTTTCCGTCGGCAAAAAGGAAGACAAGCTGGGCATCAGAGCCTCTTCTACAACCGAACTCATTCTCGACAACTGTAAGGTGCCAAAAGAAAACGTCCTCGGCGAGGCCGGCAAAGGCTATAAGGTCTCAATCGAAACGCTCAACGAAGGCCGCATCGGCATCGGTGCACAGATGCTCGGTATCGCACGAGGTGCTTACGAATGTGCATTGAAGTACACCCAGGAACGCGAACAGTTCGGCCAGCCGATCAATAATTTCCAGGCCGTCCAGTTCCAACTTGCCGAAATGGCGGTCGAGATCGAAGCGACCCGCCTGCTCGTCTACAACGCCGCTCGTCTCAAGGACGCAGGCGAGCCGTTTCTCAAAGAAGCCGCGATGGCAAAGCTTTATTCATCCCGCTGCGCCGAACGTGTCTCATCCAAAGCCATCGAACTCTACGGCGGCTACGGTTACGTAAAAGATTACCCGGTCGAAAAATACTGGCGCGATTCCAAGATCGGCTCCATCTACGAAGGCACTTCGAACATGCAGCTTCAGACGATCGCGAAACTCATAATGAGCGGGAAGTAATTGTGCAGAGGGGCGTTTTCGTGAGCGCTATTGCGATATATGAGGAAGGCGGTTTCGGTCAAAATACAGTATAGCGTAGACGACACCATTCGGGTCGTACGTTTTCATCAGAATCAAAGTTTTTTATTTCGTTATGACGTGGCAATAACTGGAAGTATTGTATTCTTGGCGTTCGCTGTCGCAATTGTCGCTCTGGCGAATGATTTCAATGAAATAAATGTTTTGGGTTTAATTATATTCAGCGCCATTCCGTCTATTGCTGTGGCTATAATTGTCTATTTGCTGCACAAACTACTATATCCGTGGTTGGCGAAGCGACGAGTTACTAAATATTTCAAATCGTCCCCAATAATGAATGGTGAATTCCTTGTTGAATTTTTGGATGAAGGTATTAAAAGTACCGGTAAACTAAGTTCGAGCGTTGTGGCATGGGAAGCAATTGTAAAGGCTGTCGAGTCTAAAACGGATCTAATATTTTACACGGGGACTGGGTGGCCTGGTCTATATGTAGCCAAAAAAGCTTTTGATTCCGACAAAGATATTGATTCTGTAAAAGTTTTACTTGAGCAAACTCTTAAAGAGAGGGCAGTCCTGCAAAATTAGTTTTCCATCCTTAAGCTGCGTTTAAGTCCATATGTACTCACCGATAGTCCGATCGTAAATTCTTGACGAGTCTTCTTAAAAAAAGAACTAATTCAATGAACGCTGAAGAAATCACAAAATACCTAACCGAGCTAAACGAAGAGCTTTGCCTGATGAACATCAAAGGTGAAGTTTCGCTTTACGGCGGCGCGGTTNNTGGTTATGTGCCTGGTGTATGACGCAAGACCCGCTACGAAAGACGTGGACGCGATTTTTAAGCCGACGGTGGAGATTCGCAAAGCGATTGTAAGGATAGCTGATCGCCACGGTTTGAATGAAAATTGGTTCAACGATGCCGTCAAGGGATACTGGGTGGAGCACAAAGAACAAGTATTGTTCGACCTACCCAATTTGACGGTTTTTGTGCCAGAAGCGGATTATCTTCTTGCCATGAAGTCAATTGCAGCCAGAGACACAACATACGACCGCGAGGATGTTAGAACACTTATCAACGCACTGGGTCTTACAAAACCCGAGGAAGTTTTCTCAATTATTGAAAAGTACTATCCTAGAAATCAGATCAAACCGGCT
>DLHV01000065.1 GCA_002483395.1 Chloracidobacterium sp. UBA7659
GAAGGGGTAAGTTCCGCACAGTTGACTGCCACAAACGGCTTGTCGGCTCTTGGGCTTAGATCGTGAATTAGCTTTGCGGTATGAGTCTTGCCTGTTCCTGTTTCACCAAGGAGACATAGATCAAGAAAATCGTAACTTGCGAGAAGAGCGAAGTTCCCAGTATCGCTAAGAGTTTTTAACATTTGACTAATTTTATTTTTCTAATGCAAAATTTATTTACAACCAATTTGATCCCGGCCGCGTTTTCCTGCAGCAGAATTCACGAAAACTCAAGCCGAAAATTACATATCTAAGTATAAAAACCCAGCCCAAGGCACGAGGTTACTTTTGTCCAAGAAAGATTTTCAATGACAGACAATGCAGAACCCTTCGTATAAGCGACGGGAGAACGAATCAGGAAACGAATGAACTCTTTCACGATAGAACAATCCGGAAATCGGTGCTTCGATAAAGAGGCTGGATGATCGAATCCCTTTTAGAAGAATTGCCGCCACACAGGGCGCTCGATGATGAGCCAGCCGCCCTGGTAGCCGACGCGACCGATGCTCCGTCCTCCGAGCATTCGTTTCTCGCCGCCTTGTCGGTCGTTCAACGAATTGTTGGAAGGCGTCGATCGTGGCTCGATCAGGCAAACGGATCAGATCTCGTGCAGGAAGTTGCGCTCCGCCTCTGGAGATGGCGTCACAACTACCAGGAAAAGACCGAAAAAATGTCCGGCGAGGATTGGAACGCTTTCGCAGCGCGAACTGCCTACAATGAAGTGAACCGGCATTTCTCGAGCGAAAAGAACGAGTCAAAAGTACCGCTCGAAACGGTTTCGGAAATTGAGGAACCCTCCGTTGAGGGACAGACCGAAGTCGAAGTTTTTTCTCTCATTCACCAAGTGTGGCAAGAAATTTGCCAATTGTCATTGCGGCAGCGCCGGGCTTTGCTACTTCATTCACAAGAGCTGATCATTTATTTTCTGCAAAGCGGGATTACTGAAAAGGAATTGGCACAGGTGTTGGAATTAAGCGAAGGCGATTGGAACGACATTCGCAATCGGTTGCCGTTGACAGATGCTCAGATTGCAAAAGAAATGGAATACGATGGGAAATTGGTACAGTCCGCATCGACAGCAAGCTCGGTTAAGAAAGCAAGGTACGACGCTCGGGTGAAACTCGAAGGATTGAAAAGAACATGAACGCATCGGAGCACTTAACAAACGCCCAGCTGGCGGCTTTCAACACCGGCAAGGTTGCCGAACGCGAGTCGCTCGAAATCGGCAGACACTTGCTCGGATGTGTAAGTTGCCGGGGGTTGCTTCCTCTGTCGACTCCCAATGAATTTTGGACAGCCGTTATGAGCGAACGCGATTCTGACCAGTCACGGCTGACCGACCGAACCGCATTTTCGCTACAGTCATACTTTCGACCCTTTGGCGATCTCTTTAATAAACCTGGTGGCTTGGTTTGGAGCGGCGGCGCGCTGGTCGTCATATTGAGCTTGACCCTCTTGATTCTTTTTACTGTTTCAAAGGAATCGGGTGTTGAAAGCGACGTTGCTAAATCATTCGAAATCGAAAATCCAATACCCCGCCCTAGCTACAACCAAAATGAAGAGCCGAGAATCATGCTCCCACATCACTCTGAAAGTGGTGACCGTCAGCGTAAACCGTCGGCGGGAATATCTGCAGACCAAAAATTGTTGGAGTGGAGTGAGCCTCGTCCGAAGCAAAGCACAAAAACAGACCACAATAACAGTGGGACGGCGAGGGGAGTTGATGCAAATATCTCCTCGACCAGAGGTGCGATGTCAAAATGTGGCGCTGAAAGAACATTCGAAATGCGGCTTGGATCTGATGAATCTGACTTGGTCCTAAAGTGGGAAAGTGTTCCAGATGCCACAAAATATCATCTCTATGTTTCCGACGACGATGAGATCCTTATCGATGAATTTGAAACCGCAAAAGGTACGTCCTATGTCTTGAAGAAGCCGCTTGACCCGAATAAGGCTTATAAATGGAAAATAATCATCACTCTTGAGAACGGGCAGACCTTGAATGTTGATGCACAGAAATTCTCTGCCAAGGATTTTCTGTCTATCCAAGACGGGTCTCGAAGTAAAAGGAGCAAGGCCGTACCTCGTTGTTTAATAAGCCAATAAATCGGTGAGATAAAACCTATGCTGTATGTAAAACGGAAAACAAAAGTTTGTGGCAAGAATGCTGCATCACAATATCTAGGCTGGCTATTATTGATACTTTTCCTGGCGTCACCCGTCCTGTCGCAGGACACCGACGTCTTTCCGGTTCCAGATGGTTACCAGATCGAGGGGATTCCACAAATAAGAAAATCCGAAGTCGAGAATATGTTTTATGATCCGGCGTCTATCAGGAGTAATCTGATTTGGGATGCTGACCGGCGAAATCAACGACTACTTGTCACCGACGAAACGAATAGCGTTTATTTGTTGAGCTCACCCTTATCCAAACCAGACAAACTGCTTGAAAAGATAGTTCCGAATACAGTTAAGACTCGCCCGGATGGCGGCTCCTTCGCATACACGTCCGACCACGAGGATGAAGATAATTACCAGCTTTATTTTTACGATTTAAAAGAGAGAACGCCCAAGAGGCTGACCACTCTGACTGGTAAAGACGAGTCAATCGAATCGTTCGTTTGGAGCCGAGACGGTGATTCGTTGTTTTACTCAAAAGTTGATTACGACTCAAAAACCAGCAAAGTATGTAGAAATGATTTGACCGCCGAAACCTGCTATCAGATTGACCTTAAAGGAATTTGGAACGTAGTTGATAGCAACAAAGACGGGATTCTTCTTAAACATTGGAAAGCCTCTAGCAGTCAACTCCTTTACATATATAAGATTCAGTCGAACAAACTGACACCGGTCGAGGAAAAAGCGAATTCTCGCAAGGGATTTTTGGTTGATGACAGAGTGTTTTGGACGGCCGAAGGCAGTGATCTTTGTGCAAAGAAACAGTGTATATTTTCGTCGAGTCTAAAATCCGGAGGTCCGAAAGAGTTAAATCTTCCGGCAAATCTCGTCAATATCGACGACGTCAAGTTCTCTCCGTCTGGGAACTATCTTCTAATTCAAGACTCGATAAATGGTATAGACAATCTGCGTATCTTCCGGGTTAAGAGGGACAAAGTTGTGGAAGAAATTCCTCGATTCATCTCGGGCTCATTTGTGATTTGGAATATCCGATGGCTTTCAGACACCGAATTGGCTTATACGCTTGAAAACAATGGAAAACCAGCGGCGATTCAATCATTCAACATCGCCTCGAAACGAATCACTGACTGGACAAAAGAACTATTGCCTGCGCAACTCGAGGGCAAGGTTCAATCTCCTGAGGTTATTAGATGGAAATCGTTCGATCAGCACGAAATTACCGGTTATATTGTTAGGCCAAAAGTTGTGGTAAAGAAATCTCCTGTGTTGATCTTTATCCATGGTGGCCCTCAGATCCTTGATAAACCGGTTTTCAACTCGTTCGATATTCGATTGGCATCGAATCTCGGTTTGACAACTATTCACACCAATATCAGAGGCTCGTCCGGCTTCGGCGATGAGTTTATGGATGCGGACAATAAAGAAAAGCGTGGGGACGCCATCAAAGACGTTCAATCCTTGCTTGATTGGATCGGTACTCAACCGGACTTGGACGCGGGTCGGATATTTATTCGGGGCGAGAGTTATGGCGGCTATGTAGCGCTTTCGTCGGCGTTGCAGGAACCGAGAAGGATAAAAGCGGTCGTGGCCGAATATCCGCTCGTTTCAATAAGAGGTTTTTTGTCCCAAAGTTGGATTGATGAGTTTGCCAGGAATGAATACGGCGATCCAAAAGACGAGAACCTAATGGCGAGGTTGGACCAACTCTCTCCGCTTAATAATGTCGGTCGTTGGAACAACGCCCCTTTGTTATTGACCCGGGGAAAACAGGACTCAAGGAATCCGGAAAAAGATGTAACGGATTTGAAAACTCAGTTGCAAAAAAAGGGCTCTGAGGTTTGGTACATATACTCAACCAAAGACGGGCATGGGTTTGGTAGCAAATATGTCGCAGCGGCGATGTATATCTTTCTGAAACAACAAATAAAAAAAGAAAATCAAGGAGAAACTAAATGAAGAAAATGAAATCGGTCCTTTGTATAGCGTTATTGTCGACCATATTGGTTGGAAATGTATTTGCCGGCGACACCGCCGGAAGTGGATTGCTTGGCTTTTTCGATAATGTCATCAATGCTGTCATCTCGTTAGTTGCCCCAGCCGACAGTTGCGAAACACGACAATGTCAAACCTGCAGGCCGCGAGAGGACGGGGGTAGTGGCAATTGCAGACCAACACGTTAGATTCGCATCAGCACGACATGATGGCAAAACAGAGCATAGGGTCGAATATTGTCTCGGTCTTAATGCTTTGTTTTGCCCTTTTTTCTCCTGTTTTTGGGCAGGTGGAGAGCGAATTAAAGGAGTTCAGCCAGGCTCAGGCTGAATTCGATAACGGGGGTTACGTAAAGGCGATTGAAATTGCCGAAACTGGAATTGGAAAGGCGAGAATACGCAAAAACACTCCATTAGTTTTCAAGGGACTGGACATTATCGCGAGTTCGCAAATCTCTTTGGAGAACTACGATAAAGCGGAGCTAACCCTTAACGAAGCGCTTCAACTGGCGTCAAATCCGGAGGAAAAGGCACGGGTATATTTTCGATTTGCCTGGCACTTAAGATCTCAGCGTAAATTTGCCGAATCCGTAGAATTCTCAAAAAAGGCGCTTTTGACAGCACCGCAAAATCGACAGATTCAGACCGAATATTTTCTGAATATCGGCAGAGTATTGTTTACTTCCGGATACGACATTTCAGCCATCGTTTGGCTTGAGAAAGCGGAACAATTGCTTGATCCAGCGGTTACCAATGCTGTTGGACTCGACGTATATCGATTCCTGACACTTGCATGGTCGTCCAAGCTACATTTTCACGCTGCACTTAAATATGCCGAGAAGTGGGCCTCGGTTTCCCGTAACACTCAATTCAAGTACAAACATCGCCAATCATTATTTGAATTGGCGACGATCTTGAGTGCGAGCGGCCAAACAGGAAGGGCCAATTACACGCTGGAAACGGGAGTGACGCTCGCTGTCGAACAAAACTCTTCTTACCACGCCTGTATTTTCTTGAGCTCCTTGCTCCTGCATTCATTGGATGATGAGAATATAACAAAAGCCAGAACCTATCTGAATAGCCTCGAAAAACTTGATGTTAAAAAGGCGTTCTCGTTCGAAATCCTTCTCGGCAAAGCCATCGTCTATGCTTTTAATGGTCAGCAGGACCAGGCAGGACAGTTGTTTGCCGATCTCGATAGGATGGAGAGCTCGTCGGAATTCGTATTGCTTTACTGGAAGATCGCAATGGCTGAGAAGAATCATGATTGGAAGCGGATGATAGCACTTAATCAGGAATTGCTGGATCTGAACACAAGAAACAACTTCCGCGATGGGCTCCCAAGAATTTATCTAAACTTTGCCAATGCGAATTTCCAACTCGGGCGGCGTCAAGCGTCGATCGAATACTTAGAAAAATCTTTGGGCTATATTGAAGAAATCAGAAGGTCGCAGCATACCAGCCTTTCACTCGGATTTCTTGACACTTTTCACGATGCGTATCGTCTGTTGGTTCAAATCAAGTCCGAAACAAGTGGTACACCTCAAGAAGCGTTTCAATTGGCGGATTTCTTGAAGGCTCGACTGCTTAGGGACAAGATCAATAACGCAGCGATCAAGACAGAGTCGATTGTTCCGTCGATGGTGCGACAAAAACTCGAGGAGCTCTCGTTGAGGTATCTAAATGATCCGAGCGTTGCCGGCGAAATTGAACAGAATGAGAAGTTGACGACAACTGCAACTCCCGAACTCAGCCTGGATATGCCGGATCTGACGGCGTTGGACAAAATTCCCGGTTTGGCTAACACGGCAGTTGTCTCATATCTCTTTACGTTGGATAAGCGACTCTCGGCATTTGTCTGGGAAAAAGACAGGCCGGTCAGGATGGTTCATTTGCCCGTTTCAGAGAAAGACATTGAAGCAGCGACAAAATCAACCCAACAGAAGATCAAGAACTTTATTTTCTTCAAGAGAGATGGCAGGGAGCTATTCGACAAATTATTGAAACCGTTGTCGCTATCAGCAAAACATCTCGTTATCGTACCCGACAAACATCTCTGGAAAATCCCGTTTCAGGCCCTAAGCCCCGACGGAGAAAAGTACCTGATTGAAGATAAAATTGTCAGCTATGCGCCGTCTGTTTCAATTCTTCTCGAACAGTTAAAGGCACCCATACCCGTTCGCCGCACACTCCATGCCTTCGCGAACCCGTCGTACAATAAACAATTCCTGAAGTATGTAAACGCCGAAGCAACTGGCGTTGCCGGCCTTTACAATTCGCGACCCGTACTGAACGCCACGGTTGCTGACTTTCGACGGTTTTCGGATACGGCGGATATATTGCATTTGTCAATGCATGCTCAGGTCGATAATGACCAGCCTTTAGATTCGTTCTTGGGGTTCAAGGGAACCGGGAAAGAAAGCGGCCGCTTAACCGTCGAGGACCTATTAAACACAAAACTTAAAAAAGGAAGTCTTGTGTTCCTTGCATCCTGTGATACCAACAACGTCTTGAGCGGAGAGGGGTTGGTCAGCCTTGCATGGGCGATGATGGGATCCGGAGCCACCACGGTAATCTCCGCACAGTGGGAAGCGAACGATAAACTAACCGGACTTTTCACAAAGAAGTTTTACGGTTACTATAAACGGGGATTTTCATCGGCCGAGGCCCTGCAGAAAGCGTCACAGGAGTTGATTAAGGATAAGTCGAATAGTATGCACGAGCCATACTACTGGGCTGATTTTACTGTAAACGGAGATTTTCGTTAGGTAGTCTTTTACGATTTCGCAGCTTCTCGATCTCCTTGCTGACGAACGGGTAAAAAAGGTTTATTTCACTGGGATGCTGACCCACGGGCAAACAGATTTCTTCATTCAGTATATTGACCCCGATTCGCACACCGTCAAACGCTATTATCCGGACTTTCTCCTTCAGCTCGAAGACGACTCTTGGCTGATAGTCGAAGTCAAAGGCGATAACCTGATCGAAGCGTCAGTCGTTCAGGCAAAAGCTCAATACGCCCGCCAGCTCGCGGCCGCGAGCAACGTGTCTTACACGATCATCAAGGGAACGGATGCGGAGGCTGGGCGATATGATCAGCTCATAAACAGCACCGGTTTTTAAGGACTAAAAAGGATGGAAACGCAGGGCTCCTAATCCTCAAGCGCATTGGATTTTCTTCGAGTCGTGAAAGGCTAAACAGGAATGAGAAATGCATCTACGCCGACATCGCGAAATCGAGCCTTGATTTTAACGGGCCCAGAGGCCGCATCCGTCCAATCAGCTAAATCCTCGACTCCTTCACGGTACGCAAGGCGGTTCGCGTAAATATCCTGCAGAACGGATGAGGTTGGTACACGCATGTTTTCAAATAGGCCGAACCGAAGTTCTCGGGCGGCTTCGTTTATCGAAATTGACACTATCCGCAATACGGCCTGAGGTTCTTCAACAAAACCAAAGTGATTCTGTTGAAGTCGCCGTTTCTGATCCTTGTTGAATCCCAGCTCAGCTCGAATGTGTATACAGGGTGTCGGCCAGTACTTGGTGAAGCTAATCATGGACGCCTGGAGGCTAGCTTCAGAACATAACTGAGACCTTAATCTCTCGATCTCATCGAATGAGATTTCCGCTTGGATATTCTTGTGGAATATGAAGCTGTAAAAACCAAAACGACCGGCGATAAGATCCATTAACTTCTCTTCCGCATCCTGCTCGCCGTATTCAGAGTGAGTTCGCCGGAACACGAGTCGCATCTGCTCGGTCAGAGTAAGCAAATGAGCAATCTCGTGCCATTTTGTGAAATAGGCCCGAGCCCCTTTTTCTCCTCGTCTATCGATTATGGAAACAAAAAGTGGCTCAAAGGAACGCCGGTTCTGAAGGCGATACGTAATTCCGAAAACTTCATTTGATAGCTCGTTCTCCAGATTGACAAAGGCTTTCTCGCCTTTGTCAAGATACTTGCCCTTTATACGCTGCAAGCCATCTTCATCGTCGATCACCTCGAAAGTCGTGCCTACTCTGGCTGCAATCCATGTCAAAAAGTCGGAAAGGGAATAACACTCTCCCATCTCCTTTAAGAAATTGCTAATCTTGCCGTCGCAATGGGATAGAACTGCCTGAATAGGATCTTTGCTTGCCTTAAGGCCAAGATCTTCGGCTAGCTTAAAGAGCTGAAGCGGAATCTGTCGTTTGGGAGCCATCAACCAAATACCTTCTTTATAGCTTCGTGAAAATTCTTCCAGTCCTTCACCGACAATTCCCTAACCGACTTCTTACTTCGGCGGGCAATAACCGATTGCTGAGCATTGAGCAACTCCAGGGTTTGGCTATAGGAAAGCCCCATATCCTCGGCGGCTTCGGAAAGGTACGGAGGGATAACAATCGTCCTACTCTCTGAAAACTCATGCGAGTCGCCGCGTAGTAAATAATCTACCGAGGCACCGAGGGCGTTCGCAATACGCAACAACCCTTGAGAACTAAGATTCTTATTATTGTGTTCAATGTCACTAAGGAAGCCCTTGCTGATTCCCGCCATTTCGGCAAGCTGTTCTTGCGTTAAACTCCTTGTTTCTCTGATTTCGCGTATTCGATCGCCCGTGGTCGCCATCTTAATTTTTCTCCATAAATCCATTATAGACGATTCCTAAATCGATTCAACTAAAAAGTTCTTGACAACAAGGGGAGGTTCGCTATACTAGATATGAGTCATCTTTAGCGAACCTCATTTTTTACAGTCAGGGGCCGAAAGGAGGTGCCCAAATTATGGAGAAAGAAAAGAAGAACCCGAACTCGGGCGAAAACGAAGACGTTGATATTGTTGATCTTGAAGAACACGCTAGGACCCATGGGACGGAAGCTCCTCGCGCGAAGAAGTATGCCTTTCGCGTGGATAAGGATCGAGTCGTGGTTGATACGCCGATCATTACCGGTCGTGAAATTCTGAGCGAGGTCGGGAAGACCCCGGAAGGCCACAAGCTTTATCAACATAAACGCGGACATCAGCCGATATTAGTTGGTCCAGATGAGTCCGTAAATCTCAGAGAAAAAGGCGTGGAACGCTTTACAACGATGCCCAAAGATACGACGGAGGGCCGTGAGAACGGCCATTGCCTTCACCAAGATTTCCGGCTGCCGGACGCGGATGAAACCTACCTTAACGGGCTCGGACTCACTTGGGAGTGCAGAAAAGACGGCGTTAACCGCTGGTTGATCCTAAATGAATGGGTCGTACCGACAGGCTACAACTATGACAAGGTCTCTATGGCGCTCTTAATTCCCGACAGTTACTCAGATAGCCCACTCGACATGGTTTATTTTAGGGAACACCTTGCCCGACCTGATGGCAAACCTATAGGAGCACTGTCGACCCAGGTTATTTGTGGTGCCGCTTGGCAACGCTGGTCACGACACCGCTCATCAGCAAACCCGTGGCGAATTGGGATTGATGATGTTGCGAGCCATCTGGGTCTTGTGGACGAATGGTTACGCCGGGAATTCGAAAAATAAATATGAAATACGCTTTACGCATGACAGAAGCCCAGCACAGGGCGCTTCAATCTCACCTTTTTCCCGGCGACGGAAATGAATCGGTAGCGCTCTTGCTGTGCGGCCGGCGGCGAGGAGCCGAACGCCATATTTTCACAGTCCGCAAGTTGGTTGCAATTCCTTACGACGTCTGCGATCGGCGACCGACTCGCATCACATGGCCTACTCATTTTATGGATAGTCTTTTGCAGGAAGCTTTCGGCAAGGAGTTGGCTATTGTAAAGGTGCATAACCATGGCTTTGAATTTCGCCGTTTTTCAGACACGGACGATGAATCCGACCGAGTCTTATTTGCAGCGGTTTCGAGTTTGCTCGACGATGATCTGTCGCATGCGAGCGTAATTATGCTCCCGGATGGCCAGCTTTTCGGCCGCGTTCTCGGTGAGGACGGAGACGTGGTCGGTCCGCTCGAGTCGATAATGGTGGTGGGCCATGAAATTCGCATATGGTCGGAAGTGCACCGCGCTGGTGCAGACGGATTCGCGCTGCGCCACGCGCAAGCCTTTGGCAACGGCACGACCGACATTCTCCGGAACCTTTCGGTTGCTGTCGTCGGCTGCTCAGGCACGGGCAGCATTGTCGTCGAACAGCTTGCGCGCCTAGGTGTTGGCCGCCTTGTGCTCGTTGATCCGGACGTAATCGAAGAGAAGAATCTGAACCGCATATTGAATTCCGGTAAGGAAGACGCCTATTTGAAACGCCCAAAGGTTGATGTGCTCGCTTCAGCGATCGCGCGCATGGGTCTTGGCCAGGAGGTTGTGCCGCTTCAGGGAAACCTGATAAACACCAATATAATAAAATCCGTTGCCGAATGCGACGTTGTTTTTGGATGCATGGACGGCGTCGAGGGACGGCACTGGTTGAATCGTCTCGCAACTTTCTACACGATGCCGTACTTCGACATTGGTGTTCGGCTGGATGCCGACGGTTTCGGCGGGATTAAACAGATTACTGGCGCGGCTCACTATCTTCAGCCGGGACGATCAAGCTTGCTCAGCCGCGGCGTGTACGATATGGGCCGGGTTGACGCTGAAGCCATGTTCCGCGCCAATCCTGAAATGTATAACCGCCACGTGAAAGAAGGCTATTTGCGTGGCGTTGACGAGGACCGCCCGGCTGTCATTAGCGTCAATATGCTGTTTGCAGCTCTAATGGTGAATGATTTCCTTGCTCGGATTCATCCGTTCCGCAACCAACCAAATAGTGAATACGCGTACATAGGCGGCAACCTTTGTGAAATGCAATTTTTCCCGGATTCAGAAGGCTCTAGTTGCGAAACACTCGGACGACATGTCGGAAACGGCGATGTAATTCCTTTGCTGGATAGGCCCGCGCTGTCATGAAGCGTTTTATTCAGAAAGCATTGAATTTAGTGCGCTCGGCTTGGCGCTCATGGGTTTATCGCAATTACCACACATGCCTCCACATTGAGGAACTCCCGGAAGGGCTTCAAGAGCGTCGCGTCTATGTAATTGGGATGGATAAGCCATGGTGTGTAGCTTTACTTTGTCCATGCGGCTGTCGTGACGTGATTCAACTTAGCCTTCTACCGACTGATTCGCCGAGTTGGAAGATCAGTTTTGACCGCGTCGGGCTACCTACGCTTTCGCCTTCCGTTTGGCGAACTAGAGGATGCCGATCACATTTTTTTCTGCGGTGTGGCTTGATCGTCTGGTATCGGTCTAGGGAGGATTAACTATTTTGTTCAGAATGGTGTATAAATTACCGAGTAAACCAACGAGCCCGGCTAAAAGTGAAGCCTTTAAGTCTGCGAGGATCTCCCGAAATGGCCTATTTCGACGATGGTTACGAACATATAAGATATCCAATCGGTGAGGCACAGGGATTGCGGCGAGCGCAAGTAGGCGCTATTTCCGCGATCGCTTCTCATTTCACCATTCGAAGAAATCCCGCAATTATTGTTCTACCAACGGGCTGCGGTAAGACTGCGGTTTTAATGATGGCCCCGTTCGTTCTCAAAGCACGTCGATGCTTAGTTATTACTCCAAGCAGAGTCGTAAGGAATCAGCTTTTCGAAGACTTTGCGGTGTTGAAAACATTGAAAAAGATCGCCGTATTGGGACTGGAGACGAAGACGCCAAAGGTAAGGGAAGTTGTTTCGACTATCTCAGAAATATCTCAATGGCAAGAATTCGAAACTTGTGATGTTGTAGTTGTGTCACCCCATAGCGCTAGTCCCGAAATGGACCAGGTCGTCGCTCCCCCACCAGACCTCTTTGACTTGATTCTTATCGATGAAGCTCACCATAGCCGCGCGAAAACATGGGAAGGCCTTTTGAATAGCTTTCCGGATGCAAAACAAATACTTTTTACGGCAACACCGTTTAGACGGGATCACAGAGAGCTTCACGGTAAGCTTGTCTACAATTATCCAGTAAGCCTCGCTGTCGATGACAAGATCTTTGGACAGATAGAATATCTTCCGGTGGACGAAATAGGTGATTACGCCGAGGACGTTCGAATAGCCCGACAAGCTGAGACGGTGTTTTTGCAAGATAAAACTAGCGGCCTCGATCACCTTTTGATGGTGCGAACGGACACTAGAACGCGCGCAAAAGAGCTGAAGAAAATATATGAGGAAAATACCAGATTAAACCTACANNCCACGGTGAACAATCCTTTACGCATATCAAAAAAGCCCTGGAGAAGTTACGAGCCAAAGAGCTGGATGGTGTGATTTGCGTTGATATGCTTGGCGAAGGCTTTGACCTTCCGGAGTTAAAAATCGCAGCTGTTCATGCACCGCACAAATCGTTGCCAGCTACGCTTCAATTTATCGGCCGTTTTGCACGAACAAATGCGTCGAAGCTCGGGAAAGCTAAATTCTTAGCTATTCCTTCGGCAGTAGAAGGGGTGCTGGAGAGACTTTATGTAGAGGGCGCAGATTGGCAAGAATTGATAGTTGAGCTAACGGAGACCCGGATTCAAAAAGAAGTTAACATTCGTGAAATAATAGAAGGCTTTGATACCCCAATTTTCATTGAACCCGATTTCGAGAATATTTCACTTTTCTCTTTGCGTCCCTACCATCACGTTAAGGTTTTTAAGGTAACAGGTGAAGTAGACTTAGAATGCGATTTGTCTCGGCTACTAAATCCTGTTTACCGTAAACATAACCATGATATGTCTGCCGACCTTTTTATCACCCGAGACGTATCAAAACCTAAATGGTCGATTTCGGATGAATTTATCGGATATCGGTTTAATCTCTTTATAGTTTATTACGACGCGACAACGAACCTACTGTTTATTAGCGCCTCGGAAAAAAGTCCTCAGACCTACGAGGCGATAGCTCATAGTTACAGCCGCGGTATTGCATTCCCGCTTTCTTTAGACAAAGTTGATAAGGTGTTAACTGAACTTGAGGATTTTGATTTCTGGAACATTGGTATGCGAAATAGATTCGCAAAGAACAATACCGAATCATACCGCATAATGGCTGGCGAAAGTCCGGAGAAATCAATTCAACGTAGTGACGCAAGAATCTTCCACCGGGGCCATCTATTTGGGACCGCAAGAGAAAATGGAAATAAAGTTACTATCGGCTATAGCTCTTCGTCCAAAGTTTGGAGTCATCAATATGAAAGCGTTGCCAGCTTGATCGGCTGGTGCCAAAAACTCGCAAAGCGAATTGACAGCAACGGTACGGTTAAGACTTATTCGGCTATTGATTTCCTGTCAGTAGGCAAAACCGTTTCGGAAATTCCCACAGGTCCGGTTGGTGTTGGTTGGCACGAAGTGGTTTATAAGAATCCTCCGTTAGTGCGCTACGAGTATGGCGGTAAGATAATTGAAAATAGACAATTACTAGACTTTACTCTTTCCCTTGAGTTAGATGCCTCTACAGACGACGTACTTCGATTCAAAGTCGAAGACGAAAACATAAATTGCTCGTTCGATTTCTCTTTAAAGGCTAATCCGCGGCTTGTACAGGTTGGTGGAGCAACAACGAATGTCTGGATTACAAAAGGATTACGAGAGGCGTCCCTTTTTGAATTCCTTTCACTTTTTCCAGTCACGTTTTTCTTCGCTGATTTTTCGTCCTTGTGTTTGGATCAATATTACGCTTACGGAGACGTGGAAATTGAACCCTTTGACGGAGAATCCCAAATGACAGCTATCGATTGGGATTCAGAAGGTGTCGATATTCGGAGTGAGGTAAAAAGTAGCGTCCGCGGAAAAACGATTCAAGAATATTACAGTGAGAGGTTACCCGAGGGTGATGATGACATTGTGTTCCTAGATGATAGCTCAGGCGAAATTGCTGACTTCGTAACTTTCCATTTGGGCCCCGAGTTGATTACTATCCGTTTCTATCACTGTAAAAAAGCACACGGAGTAAATGCGGTACTTCGCGACGCGTACGACGTGTGCGGACAAGTTTTAACATCCTTAATATGGGTCAACAATAGGGGACTGCTTGATCAAATCCTATATCGCGAGAGAAACACAATAAGATCCAAGTTTCTTAAAGGTGATCGAAACCAGCTTCGTGAATTACTTAAGAAGACGAGAACGATTAAAACGCGTTATGAAATTATGATTGTTCAACCCGGCTTTCGGAAGAGTGACTTATCCGAGGAAATTGCGCACATCCTTGCCAGCGCCGATGACTATATTCGCTCCGCTCTATGCGAACCGCTTCGAATAATTTGTCGCGGATGATCGGGGCAATATGAAATGAAAAGAACAGACTCGGTTCCACACTCATAATTTTAATCTTTGTATTATTACATAATATTTGTTAATCAGGCGGAACATGTGATTCGGATCTATCTTGGATTGTTATCGGCATCAAGAATCGCCTTTGGCTGCATTGCGGCTGCGAGATCAAACTCTGTGTAATGAAAGCTCTTCTGCATTGTCTTTTGGCCGCCGCTGCGTTAAGCGAGTCTTCTGAGTAGCCAAGTCTTGCCAGTCTAGTCATCAGCACCGCTTCGGGACTCCGCCGTTTGACTCAGATTATCCTGAATCGATCATAATGCTATCGGTGATGGAATAATTTTCCGCTGGTTTTACATCTCTAATAGTGATGAGTTTTGAAAGCATACAGAGCTGGTTTCTGAGCCTGGGAGAAAACTACGGCGTTAACCCTCTTATTTTTGGAGGGATTTACGTCGGAGCTATCCCGTTTTTTTCCTTTTCTATCGGCTGGCTAATTCGGAATTACCGCAAAGGTAAGTCAATGGTTCGACCGGCGCTCTCGGCAATGTTCTTCTTTATTTCCGCCTATATTTACTTGATCTTCGCGGGGAAGAATGTGCCTATTTGGGTTTATGGGGTAGTTGTCCTACTCGTGGTTTTTGGCGCATGGTCGACGATCAGAAAGGTGAGGACACAGCTGCGTAGTACGGAGGAGCCTGTTAATTAACTGCCTCGACTGTTTGCTTTTGTTTTCCGACGAGATTTTCCTAAACAAATGAAAGAAACCTACGATCTGATAGTGATCGGCGGCGGCTCGGCGGGACTTGTCGCCGCCGGCGGTTCGGCAATACTTGGTGCAAGAGTTGCGCTAATTGAAAAGAACGTGCTCGGCGGCGATTGCCTTTATACGGGCTGTGTTCCGTCGAAGGCACTGATCAGGTCCGCGAAGTTCGCACATCAATCGAAACACGCACCGACATTCGGCTTTGAAGCGGCGAGCCCTATATTTCTACGAGACTCGTTCGCCTCGATCACCGGCCGCGTTCAGGACATAATCAAGATAGTCGAACACCACGATTCCCCAGAAGTCTTTGAAAACATGGGCGTAGAAGTCGTTTTTGGAACTCCTCAATTCAAGAATCCAAACGAGATAGAGGTCTTGCTCAAGGCGAACGGCAACACCCGTCTCATGCGCGCGAAGCGATTTTGTATTTCGACCGGATCGCGGCCTTTCGTGCCTGATATAGAGGGGTTGAGCGAGATTGGATTTATTACCAATGAAAGTGTTTTTAATCTAACAAAATTGCCAAAGCGTCTCGTGGTTCTTGGTGCCGGGCCGATTGGTATAGAGTTCAGCCAGTCGTTTGCCCGATTCGGGTCAAAAGTAACGGTGGTTGAAAAGGCGGATCGAATTCTTCTCAAAGAGGATCAGGAGGTGTCACGCTGTTTGGAGGACATCCTTAGAAAGGAAGGAATCGATTTTCTCACGAACCACGAGGTGATCAAGGCTCATAAAACTGAAAACGGAGCAAAGGTCATAACCGTCGAAGCAAATGGAAGGGTATTAGAAATCGAGGCGGACGAGATACTTGTGGCAGTCGGTCGGCGGGCGAATCTCGACGGGCTGGGACTAGAAAATGCCGGTGTTGAATTCGAGACGAAGCGGATCAAGACGAACGAATATCTGCAAACCTCGGCAAAGCATATATTCGCGGCCGGCGACGTGACCGGAAATTTTCAGTTCACGCACATGGCCGATTACGAGGCACAGGTGGTGATCCAGAACGCATTTGTCCCATTCCCGTTCAGGAAGAGGGCTGATTTTCGCGTCGTGCCGTGGGCAACATTTACCGAGCCTGAAGTTGCTCGCGTTGGGATGATCGAGGATGAGGCTCGAAAGAAATTCGGCGATGGCGTCAAGGTTTTTAAGGTCTCGTTTGAAGATAACGACCGTGCGCAAGCCGAGAGTGCACCCGAAGGCTTTGCAAAGGCAATTACCAACAAAAAGCGGATCATTGGTGCGACCCTCGTCGGAGAGCACGCGGGTGAGCTGATACATGAATTTGTTTGGGCGGTGAAACAGCGGATGAAGATCACCGATCTGAACAAGATAATCCGCGTGTATCCGACCTTGGCGAAGATCACACAGGCGATCGGCACCGAGGCGACGCTCCAAGACTTGCGATCACCTTTCGTCCAAAAGTGGTTCAAGCGTTATCTAAAGATCTGGCGGTGAACGCAGCGATCGATGAGTCGAAAATGCGGCGAAACAATCCGGCAATAATAGTAATGGCAAAGGTTCCGCGGCCCGGAAACGTTAAGACAAGGCTTCGCCCGATTTTGTCAGACGAGCAGAGCGCCGAATTGTCGAAATGCTTTCTGCTGGATACGGTCGCGAAAGTGGATAAGATGTCCGTGAACGTCGTGATCGCATTTACCCCAGACGGTGGTGGAGACGAGGTGAAAGCTCTCCTTTCCAGGAAACACGTGTATATTGCCCAAAGCGGTTTTGAACTTGGTGAGCGGCTTGAGTCGGCCATCGCGGAGGCGAACAACCAGGGATTCGGCCCGGTTGTTGTAATTGGTACAGATAGCCCAACACTGCCGGTGAGTTACATTCAGGCAGCGGTCGAGCATCTAACAGTCAATTCAAACGGCGTCGCGATCGGGCCTACGGATGACGGCGGCTACTATCTGATCGGGATGTCGCGTCCTCAGAACGGACTCTTCAGAGGCGTATCGTGGAGCACCGATCGGGTTTTCGAGCAAACTATTGCTAACGCGAGAGAAATTCCAGGCGTGGATATTCTTGAACTACCACTTTGGTACGATGTTGACGAACCGGCTGATGTCTTTCGATTGAGTACGGAGATGGACAACGATGAAAGTGCGCGCATGAGGGCTCCCGAAACCTTTCGATGCCTTGCGTCTCACCGCGAGTTAGTTAGATCGGCTGCCAAGGCATCATGAAGGTTCTCAGACTTCACAGGATGATATGCCTTTGCCAGGCGATAAGGGCTGACTCCTATCCAATAAAGACACTGAAAAAGCACCCAGCGAAGGAAAACGGGAAAAAATAGTTGCCCCTCGAACCTGCGCGATGAAGTTACGATCTCAGACTGCAAGTGAGCCCACTTCCCTTCTTTTTTCAGCCGACCGATAAGCTCGAGATCTTCAAAAAGCGGAAGCGGTTTGAAACCGCCGATTCGCTCGTATATTTCGTGACGGACGAATATTCCGGAATCGCCGTAGATCAGGCCGATCCTCCGAATCTGCGGATAGAACCATGTCATAAATCTCGCAGCACGACCACCTCCGTCGAACCGAAGGGTGAAATTGCCACCGACAATATTCTCGTCGGTCAAAGCGCGGCGGATTTCGCTCAACGCGTTGCCCGGTGGAACTGAGTCGGCATGAAGAAACCAGAGAATGCTTCCTCTAGCGGCATCTGCCCCCGAGTGCATCTGAATGCCCCGGCCGCGTTGCGTGGTGATTACCGTTGCTCCTTTCCCTTCCGCTATTACACGCGTTTCGTCGCTGCTGCCGCCATCGGCAACTATTATTTCGACGGATTCGCCTCGAAAACGAAGGGCATCGAGTGCGCGGCCGATCTCGGAGGCTTCGTTTAGTGTCGGGATTATGATCGAGAACTCAACGCTCATTGCCTTTGTCCGCCGCCGGCAATTCCCAACTCGGCCGCTGTTCGAGGAACGGCAGTTCGAACAGCCGGGTGAGAGCTAGATCTTCAGGACGCCGATATGCCGGAACGCCGATGGTGACCCCGTCGTGGTCGCTGATATCACGAAATGTGCCGTGAAGCTTATCCCAAATTGACAATCCGCTTGACCAATTAGAGTTGGTTTCTTCTTCTATGATGGAATGGTGGATACCGTGCATCCTGGGCGTAACAACCAACTTGTTTAGTCGGCGCTCAAGTTCCTTCGGAAGCTCCAGGTTCGAATGATGAAAGATTATCGATGTCAGTAAAAAAGCTTGCCAAATGCGCAGGGACGCCGGCGAAACACCGATAACGACGATCTGGGCCGCCCGCCATGCGACGGAGATGACTATCTCACCGAAGTGAAATCGAAGTGCGGTGGTCGTGACCAGATCAAGATCAACGTGGTGCACAACGTGAAAACGCCAAAGTGCGGGAACGCGATGTGTGAGGTAGTGCCAAACGTAAAGCGTGTAATCGAGAAGGACAACCGCTGCGAGCTGCTCGAGCCATTTCGGTAGCCCGACATGTTTGAGAAAGCCGACCTTTTTGTTCTCGACAAGCATAGCCGCCTTTTCGGCTACGGGCCGTTCGATCAGATAAACGGCCGCGGCTGCCGTCCCGGCAACCGCGAGATTGCGCCCGGTCCGAATCGCCTTCGATTCAACGGCCCTCCGGAGCGGCCGTCGTCGCTCAAGCAGGAAGAGAGCCCCAACCGCTCCAATTGCCAGCGGGACTGCGAGCTTTCCAATGATTCGGCCAATGTTCATAATAAGGCAAAGCTGTCTAACCCTGAAGCTCACCCACCGCGAGCGTAGTGAGCGGTTGGGTACAGCCGCAGGTTATACGGTTGCTCTCGATTCTCAACTGTGCCCTCGCTCGTTGATCATCATGACGGATTCTTGCGGATGAACGTCCTGATAGCCTCGACGTACGCGTCCGGGTGTGTGAGATGTGGAATGTGGCCAGCGCCTGAGAGCGTTAGGGCCTCCACGTTGGGCAGCACGTCGGCGAGCTTTGCAACCACTGGGGCGAATGTCGGTGGGCTTTGGTCGCCGGTCGTGAACAGCGAGGGCCGGTAGAACCCCTTGATCCATTCGAGATCGAAAGCAAGTTGCTCGGGATCGTCTGACTCGTCCAGGAAGGTCGGTGCATTTTCGATCAACGTCTGCTGGAAATCGGGCGGGAGCTGTGCCCAGGCGCCGGGGCCCAGCGCCACCGTCTCGACGAACTGCTCCGCGGCACCGGCATGATCGCCAGAAGCAATGCGTTCAACAACGGCACCGATCCTGTCTCCGACTTCCTTGAGCATCGGTGCCACGGCCGGATCGTCTGCGAGCAACGAGAAAAGCGGCGGCTCGTGGGCCATGAGCCCCCGGAAAAGTTCGGGACGCACGCAGGCCAGCCGTAGTGTGATCGACGCGCCAAAGGAGTTTCCGGCTACCCACGCCGGGGCTAACCCCAGTTTCTCGATCAACGCCGCAAGGTCGGCGACATCGTCCCGGACGCTTCCTTGTCCGGTTAGACGCTGACTTTCGCTGTGTCCGCGCCGGTCGTAGGCAAGGACTCGGAAGGACTCGGCCAAACTCGGAACAACAAGATCCCAATTGTGGTGCGACGCCCAAGACCCGTGCACGAGGACGAGAGGAGTGTCGCCCGTACCGGTGAGTTCATAGAACAGCTGGACACCATTAACATTTACCGTTGCCATGTCTTCTCCCTTCCGCCGGGGGCGCCGCTGTGCCACGTCCTCGTCAGATCCGTATAACTACTTATTAACACCATACGCCGTTGGTAATACGCAGATTTGGCATATTATCAGGTCTATTTTCTATTATTTAGCGTTGGCGGCGAAGCGGTTGCCGCCGTTCGAAAAGAGAGCGCCAAACGCTCCAACCGCCAGCGGTACCGCGAGCTTTCCGATGATTCGGCCAATGTTCATAATATCTTGGGAAACTAAACAGCGACCGAGCCTCCGCACGACGATCCCGAGCCGGCCGTACAGCCGAAGCAGTGATCCGCAGTGACAATTCTCCGCGTGGCTAGCTTCCCGATATCAAAATCGAATATCGTCTGCGGCAAGCCCGAATCGAGCGGCATCTCAAGCATCTGATTGAAATCGCAATCGAATAAACGCCCGGTCCAATCGACGCTGATCAAGGTTCGGCACATTAGGCCGGGAAACGTCGCGGGGTTAAATGCGCTGACGAGCTTCGTCATATAGCTCGTCTCGTTGCCGGAACGCCTCAGCCAGTCGAGAAAACGGGCTATCGGCATGTTGGTGATGGTAAAAAGTTCGTTGAAAACGATATCGTATCGGTCCCTCAGCTCGCGCTTAAAATCGGTCTCGATCGTTTCCTGGAGCGGAGGAAGAAACGCCCCGACCGGATTATAAACGAGATTTAGCACCAACCCGTCCTTGACGCCGTAACCGACCGCATTCAGGCGTTTCAATGCCTCGATACTCTTGTCGAATACGCCCGAGCCACGCTGGTTATCGGTCTGAGAAGCCGTGAAATAAGGAAGGGACGAAATCACCTCGACGCGATTTTCCGCGAAGAACTCCGGAAGCTCCGCCTGGCCGGGCTCGAAGATTACCGTCAGGTTGTGGCGAACGATCACGTGGCACCCGAACCCGCGGGCTTGGGTTACCAAATAACGGAATTCGGGATTCAATTCCGGCGCGCCGCCCGTTATGTCGAGTGTGCCGATCTCCGAGTCGGCCAGGACTCTAAGGCAGGAGTCGACTACATCACGCCCCATGATCTCGGTTCGATTGGGTGAGGCGTCAACGTGGCAATGTTTGCACGCCTGGTTACAAAGTTTGCCAACGTTGACCTGGAGCGTATCGATCGTAAAGGCATTCAATACGGCGTCGCCGAGTTTCTGTTTGAAACTCACAGGCGAGGGCAAGGGCTCGGACGTTCGCGTTCTGGATATTTGTACGGCTTGCTGCATAAACGAAATCTAATTATCGCGAGAAACAACCGTAAAGCCGGTCGTGAACCCCGCGGTTCACATCGAAATTTTATCGTGAGCGTTGTGTGCCTGTATGCCGTGAATCATACTCGCACCGCCGCGTATTGCCGATGCAAGGTGCATGGCTTCGGTCATCTGATCCATATTTGAACCGTTCTCAAGACACGAGTTGGTAAATGCGTCTATGCAGTATGGACACTGGACCGTTACGGCTACGGCGAGACCGATCAGGGCCTTTTCGCGTCTGCTCAATTCCCCTTCTTCCTGGCACGCTTGATACCAGGCAAGGAATTTCTCGAAAAGTTCGGGTTTGTATTTGGCGATCTCGCCGAACCTATCGAGATCTTCTTCATTGTAATAATGCATACTCAAATCACACCGGAAATCAGCCAATAGGCGGCAGCTGCAAATAAAGCCGCCATCGGCAGTGTAAATATCCACGCGAGCAAAATGCCCGATATCACTTTGAGATTCGCTTGTTTTGTTATCAAACCTACGCCGAAAAGCGAACCCACCGAAACATGGGTCGTTGAAACCGGCAGCCCCAGGACACTTGCTCCGATAACAAGGATTCCGGTCGCCAGGTTTGCGGTGAATGCCTGACCCGAATTCAATTTCGTGATCTTGTTTCCCATCGTGTCGGCGACCTTTCGGGCACTTATCAATCCGCCGATCGCGACCGCCACAGCGACGATTGCCCAACCAAATCTGAGGTCAAGCAGGTCGACCACCAACAAGAGCGCCATTATCTTCGGCGTATCGTTGAGTCCACGGGCAAAACTGACTACACCCGAGCTCACAAAATGTGCAGCGTCAACGATGCTTTGGACCGAGATGCCCAGGAAATGTCCATTGTATCTCTCAACACAGTTAGCCGTTTGATCGATTGTCAAAGAAGGAGACGACATATATGCAAGCGATCCGCGGCCGATGGAGATCGGCACGAACTCCTGCCCGATGCATATGCACGTCTCGCAGCTTACGCCGGAGACTTTCCTTACAAAATGGCCGCCATAATACAGCAACGAACCGGCGGCCACGGCGAGTAACGGGCTCAGCAAAAGCGGGATGATAAAACCGTTCTGCAAAGGCACAAATCCTACTTTGTCACCGACCGCGATCAGCCCGGCTCCGAGTATTGCTCCAGTCAGCCCGTGCGTGGTCGAAACAGGAAACCCGGTAACAGTGGCCGTGAGCACCGTAACTGCCGCTCCGGCGGCGACCGCCAGGATGAACGATTCCGAACCGGCAAGAGTATCCGGAACGATACCCTTGCCCGAGAATTTCCCAAGCAACATGGTCGCAAGGAAAAACGATGCGACCGACCCGAGAAGCGTGGTCGCGGTCGCCCAGTTCAATGATGTTTTGTAACTTGCCGTACGGCTTCCGTAAAGCGACGCGACCCCTTTGACATTATCATTGGCGCCATTCGAATAGGCTAAAAAACATACTGCGGCAAGTATGAGCCACGCCATAATGATATGTTAGCAACAGCCGTCAGTCGAACAGAGTTGGCCCGATAGATCGGTTAGATCGTAATCGAGTCCCTTTGTCTCGCGCGGATGCCGCTTTGCAGTTCTCCGGCAGTCAAATTCCGTGGCTTCCTTCAGATCAATGTTTTCTATGGGTTCGACCGGTATGATCTGAGACGCGTAAGGCTCGCGGTTATATATCTGAAACGTCTTGTCACAAACGGCCATTCGAGCGCCTCGTTCGAGGACGTGCCCGTCATCATCGATAACTTTCTTCCACGGACCTTTGTAAATGACCGCCTGATTGCGTTCGAAACAGGGCCCTTGCTTGCCCTTATACGCCACGATCGTAACGGACCGAAATTCAATGCCTTCAAAAACCCGCCACGGCTTTTCGTCACGTTTGATGATCTCCATTCCATAGAATCCGGCCTTCTCGAACGCTTCCAAAAATATATCTTCGCGAAAGGCGCCCGAAATACAGCCCGACCAAAGCTCAGGATCGGCCTGGAGATGGGCAGGAACGTCCTCATCGGCAACGATATCTGATATCGCGACGCGGCCGCCGCGTTTCAGGACCCGGAACATTTCGGCGAACATTCGCTCCTTATCATCCGGCCTGACAAGATTCAAAACACAGTTGGATAAGATCACGTCGATCGAATCGTCAGCGATCATCGGTTGTTTAGATCGCAAGTCTTCAAGAAAAGCTTCGTAACGCGTAAGCTCACTCGCTGAGCGAATCGGATTTTCGGCGAGATACTTATCAGCCAGGCTGAGATCCAGTTTTAGTTCCTGGATCCGGCCGTAGCGGAACTCGACATTCGCATATCCGATGCGCGACGCGATGGTGTCGCGGTATTTGTTAGCTAGTGACAGCATTTCGACGTTGGTATCTACACCGGTCACGTGACCTTCCGGACCGACAATTTGCGAAGCAATATAACAAATCTTGCCGCCACCGGAGCCGAGGTCGAGTACCGTCTCACCTTTCTTCACAAACCTTGACGGATCGCCGCAACCGTAATCGCGTTCGATCAACTCGTCCGGAAGAACTTCCAGATACTTTGGATCGTATTCGACCGGACAACAAAGCGCTTTTTCCTTTTCCTGCGACGCGGCCCGGTAGCGAGACTGGACCGCACTTTCAACATCTATGTCAAATGCCATAATCTGTATGTTATCAAGAACCCGCGACCTTATGCTGCCATCGGGAAAATCCGGCTTTTCAGACCAAGCTGAGCGAGCTTCAGTATGACTCGATTTGGCTCGCCCAAATCGCTCCACGATACGCCCCGCACGCGTAACACGCACACGTCCTCTGCGCCANNATACTTCACTGGAAAAGTCTGTCTTTCGAATCATGGAATAGGCCGTTTTCATTGAAATTCTTTCCGCCGAGGTACCGATCACGACCCGTACGGCGCAAAACAGTCGGTACATGTACGGCAGATGTTTCCGGTAAAGGTCAAGAAACGTCCGCACCTTTCCAACCATCACAAAGCTGTTCCACAAACAACCCCGCTTCATCAACTCGCCGGCCGAATCGCGATCGGGTTTTTCCCAAAAGTGTCTTATCTGAGCGATATCGCCTGCATTTTCGGGAAGCCCGATCCACCCATAAGACGGTTCGGGAGACGCAGGCTCGATTCCCAGCAAAACTACCGAATCCGGCTTCTTTGTCACCTCCTCGAAGGCCGTTTCTATGTGGTCCATGAATGCCGTGTCATCGGAGACGTAATGGTCGGATGGAAAGAAGGCAACCATTGCCTCCGGATTTATCTTTGCAAGACGCAAGAGACTGTACAGAACTGCCGGCGCTGTTCCCTTATTTTCTGGCTGCACAATTTTTTGCCTTTTTGGAACTTCCGAAAGGAGCGGCCGGAAAAATGGTTCGTGCTCCGCGTTCAGACTAAAAAATCTATTTTCTGGCTTTATTTGCAGACCAACTCGTTTCTGCGTAACTGCAAGAAGTGTTTCGTTGCTAAAGATCGGGCAAAACTGCTTCGGCCGCTCACATCCGGTTATCCGTTTAGTTAGATCGAGCAAGCGGGTTCCGTCACCGCCGGCGAGGATCACCGCGAAGCGCTCCTTTCCCGGATTCACAAAAGTGATAGTTTCATTGTCTTTCCAGCTCGTCATTTTTTGTCCCTCCTTTTTCACCTTTTTTGTTCAAAGAAGCAAAACTGCCTCGTCTATTTCCTTCAGATTTAGGTGTATCCGTGGAATTCCATTTCTGATTTGGCTAAATACTATTACCCATTTCAAAATGGTATTTCCTGCCAATCAGGATCACGTCGTCGGTATTGACAGATTTCAACCTGCTCACCTCTTCAAAAAATCGCTCAAATCCGTACCGGAAACCTTGCACACGATGCGTTCACCAAGCACGTTCCACACCTCGCCGCGACTGCCGTGGTCACAATTACCGATAATCATTGAAACTCGCGCCTCCATTCAGTATCTGTGAGAATGATGTCGCAGGGCATCCCGTTTATTCCGAAGGGTTTTCGAACTCGCAGTGTTATCCCTCGAAATCGCTTATTCGGATAATTTGTTCTCGCTCGCCTTCGATAGCTTTCTTCGTTCTTCGATAAAGGAACACACCACGAACAAATACACCGATCGCTGAGAGGAGGAAAAACAAGCCGCATAGATCGAAGATGAACAAATCGAAAAGCTTTAAGAATGCCAACCCAGAAAGCATCAGAGCAATAGACGCCTGCGTATGCGATAAAAGAGTGGTCGAGTTCGACAATTCGGTTCTTAAAACCGCTAATTGAAACGTCGCAGTATCATTTCTTAGCCGCTTAGGGAACATCGATTCCTCGCTCCTTCTGTTCAGATCTCACAGGGATTTGTTTAGGCCCAGTCACAACAGAGAATGTGTTGCTGTGTGAGCTTTTATTCCCATTTGCCGGCAAGAAAAAGCTTCGAGATGCTCATATTTTCGGCCCATCTATTTCTACGCGCTGTTCAAAAAAAACGAGTCCAGAGCTAATCGGTCTGATTCCGTAAAATTTTGCGAGTGCTGTGCTTTTTCGATTTTTTTAACTTACGACCAGTTTTTCCGGGAATAAGTTCGGGCGTTTCACCTATCCTTATAGCTTAAAGGAGAATTATGAAAATCAAACACATGGTATTGCTTTTGTTGATGAGCGCTGTCTTTCTCGGCGCTTGCACTACAGAAAAAGCGGCTGAAAATGTACCATCGAATGATGTCACCATTAATCCGGCTTCGACACCCGAGGGGTTCGTCAGTGACGCCGACGCGGTAAAAAATGCTCTGAACGTAGGGTCAACGATGCCTTCCTTCTCGCTCAAGGACATTGGCGGGAAAATCGTTAACAGTGACGATCTGTTAGAGAAGAACAATCTTGTGATCGTTTTTTATCGCGGGGCGTGGTGCCCGTTCTGCAACCTTTATTTGCGGAATCTGCAACAAAACGCCGCACAGATTAAAGAAGCTGGCGGAGACATTGTCGCCATCTCGGTCGAAAATCCCGACAATTCCTCCAGCGTCGCCAGAAAAAACGAACTTCAGTTTGCCGTTTTGAGCGACCCGAAACTTGAAGTCGCCAGGAAGTTCGGGATTGTGTATCAGCTGCCAAAAGAAACCGATGAAACCTAGAAATCGCGTGGGCTCGACGTGGCCAAACACAACGAAATGGAAAGGGCCGAGCTTCCCCTCGGGGCTACCTACATCGTCGATCAGACAGGCAAGATAGTTTACGCATTTCTTGAAACGGACTATAAAAAACGTGCGGAGCCGGAAGTAATTATTGAAAATTTGCGGAAAATCGAAAATTAAGGCTTGGACCTCTTTGCACAAATAATACCGATTCTTCACAGATAATCGAGTTTGCACAAACAAAGGTTGAGTGGATTAGCAGGTCGGATTTCCATAAGAGTATCACCCAACGGACGCGCGAACCTGACCGCCACCGGTCACCCACGTCATAATCGTTGTGCATTCCGTGTTTGTTTTCGCTTAAGACCTTCGTTTCGCTTGCGCTGCTTGGGTAAGAACGCCGGCGTACCGACAGGATTTACAGGTAATAGCGGAGCTTCCTCAACAATCGAACAAACCTGTGCCTGCGCTTCATGCGTACTCAATTCGGCGGCTTGCTCAATTAGAGCAGCAAGATCGTTTCGGAAGTCACTTAACTCCTTGAGACGTCGGTCAACCTCGTTCAGCTTTCCAGCTAATGCTACTTGAACACGCCCGCACGGACTCGTGCCTTTTTGTGCCAACGCAATAATTTCTTTGATCTCGTCGAGCGAAAACCCGATCGCTTGCGCTTTGCGAATAAAGCATACGCGTTCGATAATCTCCGGCGTGTAGAGCCGGTAACCCGCTCTGGATCGAGGCGGGTGCGAGATGAGGCCTTCGTGTTCGTAAAAATGCAGCGTTTGAATACCAACGCCAAGTAATTTTGCTGCTTGACCGGCCTGCATTTCTCCACTCATAAAATCCTTCGGGCTACTATTACGCTCCATACTTCAATTACCATAAAAATTGAANNGTGTGCGACTTCGCTATTTCAACTTGACTCTCTACTCGACTAGAAGTTCTATTATATAGTAGCGACTCCAAAAAGGAGTATTCTTGAGGATATCGAAATGATTAAAGCAAAAGGGAAAATTCTTAGCGGGGCATTTATCGCGATTGTATTTATGCTCGTTGGAATTGGAGCTCTCATTCCGCTAATCCGATCACAATTTTCGACGCAGGCCACGACGGTTGGCGNNTTGAAAACAACGAGCGCGTTGTAATTGCCATCGAGGGAATGCAATGTTCCAGCTGCGCGGTCGGCATCAAGGCTATGCTAAAGCGAACGCCAGGCGTTGTGTCAGCAGAAGTGAGCCTCGAGAAAAAAGAAGCCATGGTCGAATTTAATCCGTCCGAAACGTCCCGTGAAAAGATCGTTGAAGCGATCAATAATCTTGGCTACCGCGCCAGTGTCAAGGAATAGAGGTGCAGGTTGTCGCTCCTCTCGTCTACAATGTTTGCGCCAGCCGTATGAAATATACGGCAAGTGCCACCAACGCGACGCCGCTAATGATTTCAGCACTTCTACGAGCCGGGCCGATTCGTGCCAGCCACGAGCCGACGGTTCCGGCGAATAATCCGAGCAATAAGAACGGCAGTCCGCGCCCGACAGCATACGAAAGTGAAAGGATAGCTCCATACCACGGGCGTCCAATAGCAGCAGCAACCGTGAGCAACAACAGCAGCGGACCCGCTGAGGTTGTAACAGTCGCTACACTGTAAAGAAATCCATACAAAAATGCTCCGACAAGCCCGCCACGCTTCCTAATCTCCGGGTCAGGAATACGGCGTCGCAAAGCCGGGCCGAAGATTGCCGCAAGTCCGGCGAGAAGCGAGAAAACGGCGCCTCCAATGGCAAAGGCCCAGTTCCAACGCGCAAACAGCCGACCAGCAAAGGACGCTGCGATACCGAGGGCGAGAAGGCTTAAAGTAATTCCGACAAAGAAGGAAAGCGAAAAAAGCACACCTTGCCAACGACGCTTCCCTTTCGGTGCGTCTTCAACCTGAGCCCCCACATAACTAACGACCCCTACGCCCGTAGGGACTGTGCATGGTCAGGTGGTCGTCGACAGCACGCCGCCTATCAATGCGACAAGCAATGCTATCGATGGGTACTGCTCTATCGAGGCAGAAAGGCTCTCTATGTAATCAAACGGGTTCATATAAATCGCTTTTGTCTAAGAATTTAATGGGCGGTGAATCTCCATTGTAGTATGACTTTCACCGCCCGGCTTTATTCCTGACTGCCTCGCTATTACGCTGCCATCTGCCGGCAGGCTTCGGCACATCGGCGACAAGCCTCAGCGCATCGACGCATAATATCGCTGTCGCCCTTCTCGCATTCTCCGGCGCAGGCGTCGCACACGTTTGCACAAACGCCGCAAAGCTGAGCGTGAAATTCAGAATTGCGGCTCATAAAGTTCGCGCTCGTCACGCAGATGTCCGCACAGTCCAAGCACAGCCCAATACACCGTGCCATTGCTTTATCCCCCATCTGAATGCACCCGGTCGCGCACTGCTGACAGATTTTCGCGCATTCCAGACAGAGGCGGATACACTCCTCAAGCTGTTGTTGATTCGTGGTACCGGTTTGCTGTCCTTGTGTTGCCATTTTATAACCTCCTTGTTGTTTGGCGTCATCGTTCTCGGCAGCGATGAGCCGTAAATTGTTAACGACTGTTTCCTCACGTTAGAGAATTCAATCAAGCCGAACGAACGATTTCCCATCGTTCGCAGATATGAGAGAATCTTTCCTCCCGCATCAATTACCCGAATCCGACGCCGAGCGGGCTCTTGCCTGGTAACCGGCAACCCCTAAGCGATTCACGATCGCATCGGGCTCCAACACCGCCGTGTCAAGCAGGATTTCTATTTGTTGGTCTCGCGAATGCGCGTGGACCTGACCCACTCCATCCAATGCTTTGAGCATCCGTTCGACACGCCGTTCGCAGCCTTCACAGACGAGCTGCTGGTCACCGATGACTTCGAAAGTGATAGTCTTAAACATGCCCCGAATCTCCTGTTAAACTGTCTGCCGAACGAACAAATTCCCTGATCTGCTTATCGCCTTCCGCCTGCGTTTTGGACGCAACCGGCGGCGCCTGTCCGACCGTCTTGATCGCCTCAAAGAANNGAGCCCCAAAGGGAATTAATGAAGATCGTCGTCACGCTTGCCGCCATCGCGACCATGCCCCAGATCGGATGGACGAGTCCTATAGCAGCCAGCGGAATCCCCAGACCGTTAAACGTAAATGCGAGAACCACATTTTGAACGATCTTCCGGTAGCTGTAACGGCTGATCTCGTATGCATCGAGCACGGCTCCAAGTCGCTGATTAAGTATTATTACGTCAGCGGATTCGACCGCGATATCGGCGCCGCTGCCAAAGGCAATGCCAACGTCCGCCTGCATCAGGGCCGGAGCATCATTTATGCCATCGCCGACCATGGTGACGCGAGCGCCCTGCTGAAGCTTGCGTATCATATTGGCTTTCTCGGCGGGCAAAACGCGTGCATGAACGTCTTCGATGCCAACCGCCCGTGCAAAGTGACGAGCGGCCTGTTCGTTGTCGCCCGTGATTAAACTCGTGCGAATACCGAGCTCGTGCAGCCGACGTACTGTCTCGGCCGCATCGGGCCGCAATCCGTCGCCGAGCGCCAGCAGACCAAGAAGCACTCCTTCGCGAGCAACGCCGACTACGGTTTGACCCTGCGATTCAAGTTTGTCGAGAGATTGCCTTTGTGCGTCGAGATTCGCCCCTTCGGATTCAAGAAACGCCGGGCTGCCCACTATTAAGCGGGCATCACCGAGTTGTGCTTTAACGCCCTTGCCCGGAACGGCCTTGAATCCCGTCACTTCGGACAACGCGATGCTGCGATTAAATGCCTCTTCGACAACGGCCCGAGCGAGAGGATGTTCGGAACCTGCCTCTACAGCCGCCGCGAGTGCGAGCACTTCATCTTCCGACATCCCAACGGCAACAATTTGCCGCAAGGCAGGACGGCCCTCGGTCAGCGTGCCGGTTTTATCGAAAACCACACGCTGCACACGCCGCAGAGCTTGAAACGCCTCGCCGGTGCGCATCAAAATGCCGCGCTCTGCGGCTTCGCCTGCCCCGCGAACAATGGACAGCGGAGCTGAGATACCGACTGCGCAGGGATAACCCATCACAAGCACGCTCAGGCCGGCAAACACCGCGCGCTGTAGATCGGGCGAACCTCCCAAAAGCATAGGAACAGTGAGCCAGAAAATGGTTGCTCCGGCAGCAGTAAGCAGCACGACCGGCGTGTACACGCGCAACACCCGATCCACAAGATGCAACAAGCCCGGTTTCAAAGCCCGTGCGTCCTCGACGCTGCGTATGACTTGTCTGAGAAAACTTTCCTCACCAACCACACTGACACGAACAATAAGCGTACCGTGGCCATTTAGCGAACCGCTTATAGTCTCACTTCCGGTCCGCTTCTCGATAAGCTTTGGCTCGCCGGTAACGAGCGATTCGTCAACGTCTGATTCACCCGATTCAACCGTACCATCAACTGGCACCCGCTCACCCGGCCGGACGCGTACCAGGTCACCGACGCGCACATCTTCGAGCGGCACCGCTTGCTCCTTGCCTTCCCTCACGACGTATGCAAGGTCAGGCTCAAGGTCGAGGAGTTTCTTGACCGCCTGTGAGCTACGGGTTTTCACGATCAGCGACAGCCACTCGGAAAAAATATGATAAGTGAGCACCATCACGGCCACCGCGAAGAACGCTTCTGTCGGATAATTCGGCGGTTGTAGTATCAGGCCGATGGCTCCTCCGACTAGTCCCGCAAATGCTCCGAACTCCACAAGCACGTGCTGGTTAAGGATGCCGCGCCGCAGAGCGGCTCCAGCCATGCGAACAATATGCAGGCCCACGCCGAAAACTAAGACCACGGCAAGTACTCCTGCTAACCAGGGTAGCGTGAAACCAAACACGCCTTGCAGCTTGAGAATGTAGATGCCCGCACCGAATGCACCGAGAACAGCGGTCCCCGGAATCGCCCAACGCATGCCATAGGAGCGCAAAACCACGAAGGAAAACGCGACAAGACTCGCGATGGAGAACACGCACAAGTAAAACCAGGGGCTATCGGGGGGAAAGCCGACCAGCCCCATCGCCGCTATGCTCATTGTCAGTCCGGTCAGGAAACGCCGGCGCTCATGCACCAGCGCCTGCTCTTCTTCTTCGAATGGCCGTAGCTTATTCGGATCGGAGATGGTATAACCGATGTCCCTGAGCGTCTGCAGCAGTTCCTCTGCGTGCGCGACCTTTGGGTTGTACTCGATCAGCGCTTGTTCATGGGTCAAGCTAACGGCGACTTTGTCGACGCCAGGTCGGCGCCCGAGAGCTTTCTCAATCGTACCGGTGCACAAAGAACAGTGGAGCCCTCCGATACGCGCGCGAATTCGTCGGAGGCCCGGTTTTTCCGAAGGCTCTTCGCTCCAAAAACTTTCACCAGTTTCAATATTCATTGTGGTATTCATAATAACACCTCCAGATCGACGCCAGATTTTGCATCAACCACTTCCCTGCTATCGGCCTTAACAACGACGACGCCATGAACCTTGTCGGCCTGGACGCTGTTTACATCAGGGCACTGCTTTAACGCCTTCCCTACTGTGATCGAGCAGAACGAATACATCAATCCGCTCGCTTTTATTTTNNTTATTTGAATTAAATTGCTCGCCATAAAAGTCTCCTGAATCTTAGAGCGTATCGGAAGCACTTCGGCTAACAAGCTCGAACTGTTCGACGCTCACGGTTCCGGCACTAAAACCATCATAAAGCCTCTACCCCACTAGAGAGTCAAGTCCCTTTTACATATATTTCCCTTAATGGAAAGGCAAAATCGCGATAACACACTAGTCCTGTAGGCAACAAGCGCCGGGCGTATCCGCCGCGTAAGGCAAACCTGCCGGTTCCATTTCCTGCCGTTCCTCGCAACATCTATTCTGGACTAATCGGTCTAATTGCGGTATATTTTCATTATGGCGAGACCTCTGGAATTTGATAAAGATGTAGTGCTTGAAAGAGCGATGGAAGTTTTTTGGGAAAAGGGTTATGAGGCTGCATCCCTTCAGGACCTGATCGACGCTATGGATCTTTCCAAAAGCAGCTTTTACCAGGCGTTCAAAAGTAAACATGATCTTTTCGCCGTCACGCTGGATCATTACACCGACTGTCTAAGCACTAAACTCGCGAACGATCTGGCCATCTCGGATTCGGGCTTGCAATTCATACAGCGTACATTTCTGGAAGTTGTGGAAAGCGCCGGACAAAAAACGGGCCTAAAGGGGTGTTTCCTGATAAATACGGCGAGCGAGTTTGGACAGGCGAATGATGAGATCGCTGAACTTACGCTGAGCGGCCTCCGTAAGATGGAACGAGTATTCACGCGAGCAATAATAAAGGCACAGCATGACGGCGAAATACCGACGAACAAAGATCCAAAGGCCCTTGCATCGTTCCTGGTCTCCAATATGAGCGGTATCA
>DLHV01000099.1 GCA_002483395.1 Chloracidobacterium sp. UBA7659
GGCAAGCCCGCCTCTAAACGATTCACAAATGCTGTTCGGTTCTTAGCCAATAAACATTTCCTCTTCCACGTAAACGCGGTCGATCTGTTTAGGCGGCGGAGCGAATAGAACTTCCAGCCCTTTCTTCACACCGGCCATTACAGCAGCGATCTCGCGTGCCGGCTGGACGATCTTCTCCTGGACAAAATCGGTCGTGCTCGTTACCTGCATCTGTGTGCGGTCGATCGTCTTGCTGACAAGCTCTACCTTGTCGCGGGCCGTTAACGCAGTCGAATTCACGATATGCCGCAAATCGCTGACCTCTTCCTTAATCAGCTCCGTCGATTCCGCAAGGTATCTCGTCGCGGTGGAAAGATTCGCCGTAACCTCGTTAAAGCTGACGGAGATCTCCTTGCCCTGGACGCTTATCACATTAAGCTTGTCGATAAGCGGCTCGAGCCTTTCTTCGACCCGGTTTGCGCTGGCGGTTACCTTTTTGACCGTGACGGCAATTGCGATCAGAGCAATTGCCATCACGATAAAACAGATCGCTATGACGATCGACGAGATCATCATCCAGAATTGTGGATCGGTAGTGTTCATACACTAATTATTTTCTTTTTTGTCCTCGACCGGGTAGCTCGGCCGGCCTTCGGCAATCGCCTTCGATTCGTTTCGGCGTTTTTCCGCAACGTAGGCATCTTTACCAGCTTCGACCGCTGCCGTAAACGGATTTACCGACTGCGCCGCAGCGCTCTTCGCTTTCTCGGTCAGTGCCCCGGCCTTTTCCTGTGCCGTTTGATATAGTTCGCTGGCCTTTTCACGCGAGACTTCATAATATTCGCCCGCCTTTTCCTGAAGCTGTGCCGCCGTTTCCTTACCCTTCTCAATTCCCTTACGCGTTGCATCGGCAATATCACCGCGCAGTTCCACCCCCGATTTCGGGGCAAAAAGCAGTGCGATCACCGCGCCGATTCCGCCGCCGATCAATAAAAAAGTCAATTTTGTCGCCGCACTTGTTTCTTCCCTATCGTATTCGTGTCTCATAAATGTTTCCTCCCGCGCAAAAATCGCGTCATAATACCGTTTAAACTACTGCGAAACTCAATTATAGCAGAACTTCCGGGCGCGGCCAAAAGGTTTTCCGCAGGCTCACGCCGATGCTGCCCCAAATTGTTCTGATCGCCTATCATAGCCCGCAAAAACAAGTAGAACGATCTTTGGCAATATCTTCTAAGCCCTCAGGTACCGCCTGCGCCTTAAAGTGCGGATTTTCGTTTGTTTTGCTATTGTAATCTTTTCGATCTAAAGGCAGTATGAACCCTGACAGCATTAGAAACTTTTCGATTATTGCCCATATCGACCACGGGAAATCCACGTTGGCCGACCGCATTTTGCAGCTCACCGGAGCCGTCGCCGACCGGGACATGGAAGAGCAACTTCTCGACGACATGGATCTTGAGCGTGAACGCGGCATTACGATCAAGGCGCATGCGGTGCGACTCGATTATAAGGCAAAGGACGGAAGGGAATACGTGCTGAATCTGATCGACACGCCCGGACACGTCGATTTTTCATACGAGGTTTCGCGCAGTCTTTCGGCATGCGAAGGTGCATTGCTTGTCGTTGATGCATCGCAGGGCGTCGAAGCCCAAACGCTTGCGAACACGTATCTCGCGATCGAAAATGACCTCGAACTCATACCGGTTCTGAACAAGATCGATCTACCGTCCGCCGAACCCGAACGCATCAAGGAGCAGATCGAGAGCATTATTGGATTGGACGCGAGCGAAGCGGTACTGACATCGGCGAAAACCGGCCTTGGCATCGAAGAGGTGCTCGAAGCAATCATAGCAAAAGTTCCGTCGCCCAAAGGCGACCGCAATGCTCCGCTTAAAGCCCTGATCTTCGACAGTTGGTACGACAGCTACCGTGGTGTGATCGTTCTATTTCGCATTATCGACGGCACGATCAAAAAAGGCACAAAAATCAAATTCTTCAACACCGGCCGCGAATATCTGGTCGAAACGATTGGGGTTAACCGCCCGCGTCCGACGCTGATAAACGAACTAGGTGCCGGCGAGGTCGGATTTTTGACCGCATCGATAAAGACTGTCGCCGACGTGCAGATCGGCGATACCATCACGGACGCCGCACGGCCCGTCGATAAGCCTTTTCCCGGTTTCCAGGAAGTAAAGCCAATGGTTTTCGCGGGGCTTTACCCGATCGACGCCGCCCAATATGAAGACCTCCGCGACGCCATGGAGAAGCTCAGGCTTAACGACGCTTCGTTCTTTTTCGAGCCGGAAAGCTCGACGGCGCTGGGCTTTGGTTTTCGATGCGGTTTCCTCGGCCTACTTCACATGGAGATCATTCAGGAGCGGCTCGAACGCGAGTTCGATCTCGATCTGATCACGACCGCACCCGGGGTACGTTATCGGGTGACGACCACAGACGGCGCGGTTGCTGAGATCGATTCGCCATCGAAAATGCCCGATACCGGCCGCATTACAAAGATCGAAGAGCCTTTTATAACGGCAACGATATTGACCAACGATACTTTTTTAGGCGGTATTCTCCCGCTACTTGACGAAAAACGCGGCGTGCAGAGAAAGTTCGAATACGTGACGACAGACCGCGTTATGCTTGTCTATGAACTGCCGTTGAACGAGATCGTTCTCGATTTTTACGACCGCCTGAAATCGGT
>DLHV01000083.1:0-5784 GCA_002483395.1 Chloracidobacterium sp. UBA7659
GTGGAACGTACCACAATTTCATAAATTAGCCCTCACCCGCCCCGATCACCGCAGCGATTATTCTTAATCTCGCCGTTGTGCTAAATTAAAAACTCGGTCGAATTAACGAAATGGGCAAAATAATCGCCGTTGCGAATCAAAAAGGCGGAGTGGGAAAAACAACGACGGCAATTAATTTGGCTGCGGCTTTGGCTGTTGAAAATAGAAAAGTCCTTCTTGTCGATGCCGATCCGCAGGGAAATGCAACTTCGGGGGCTGGGATTGAAAGGTCAAAAGACCGCAAAAACCTCTATCATGCCCTTATTTCGGGAGAGTCCGTAAGAGAACTAGTGCTTCCGACAGAAATTCCTACACTTTGGGTGCTTCCATCGGATAAGAATCTGGCAGGTGTCGAGATTGAGCTAAGCGAGTCTGACGATCGAGGACGTGTCTTAAGGAACCTCCTCGTAGAAATTAAAGACTATTTTCATTATATTATTATCGATTGCCCACCCTCGCTTGGTATTCTTACGGTCAACGGACTTACGGCTGCCGACTCGCTTATCATCCCGGTTCAGTGTGAATACTTTGCTCTTGAAGGTGTAACTGAGCTATTTGAAACACTTACGCGGCTGAAAAGAGAGTTAAACCCTTCACTGGCGATTGAAGGATTGCTTCTGACGATGTATGACGAAAGAACAAATCTTTCGGCGGCAGTGGCAAAAGAACTGCGGGATTTTTACGGCTCGCAGGTTCTGAATACCGTCATACCGCGAAACGTCCGGTTGGCAGAGGCGCCGAGCTTTGGAAAGCCGATAATTCTCTACGACCCGCGGTCGCGCGGAGCCGAAAGTTATTTTGAACTTGCAAAGGAGATTTTAAGTCATGGCTAGACAACCGCTTGGACGCGGATTGAGATCCCTTTTAGGCGACGAAACGCCAAGGGATAATATTCTTGAGCTTGACATCGACCAGATCGCGCCGAATTCCGAGCAACCGCGGACCCGCTTTGCCGAAACGGCGCTTGATGAACTTGCACAGTCCATTACCGCGAACGGCATCGTTCAACCAGTCGTTGTCCGCAAAAGAGGATCGATGTATCAGATAGTGGCTGGAGAGCGGCGTTGGCGTGCCGCTCAGCGGGCCGGCCTGAGGCGAATTCCGGTCGTTGTGCGGGATGTTTCCGACGATAAACTCCTCGAAATCGCCCTCGTCGAGAATATACAGCGGCAAGAGTTGAATGCTGTTGACGAAGCACGGGCATTCCGCAAACTTATTGATACTATTGGACTTACGCAGGAAATGGTGTCTGAGCGAGTGGGAAAAGAACGTTCTTTGATCGCCACATCGCTTCGCCTGCTAAAACTTCCGGCGGAAGTATTAAAGTTTATCGAAGATGAGAAACTAACCGCCGGCCATGGACGAGCTCTTTTAATGACAGATGACCCAGCCGTCCAGCGGCGGATCGCCAGGACAATAGTGGAAATGACGCTTTCCGTTCGTGAAGCGGAAAAGCTGGTAAAAAAATCAAGTAGGGTGCGTTCGCAAACCATTGATAGGACAATAGTTAAGACGACAAAGGACGCAAACATAATTTCTGCCGAAACAAAACTTCGCAGAAAATTAGGAACGAATGTAAATATTCTGCCGGGCAAACGCGGGAGCGGCGGCAAGGTCGAGATCGAATATTATAATATTGATGACCTCGACCGTATATATCAGGTCATAATTCAAAGCAAAGGCTAGACGGGAGGAATATGAAACGGCTAACGGAAATGGTTTCGTGCGCGGGTTGAGTGGCCAAACTCGCGCCGCGTGACCTTGCTCAAGTTTTGAGCAAACTTCCAGCACAGGATTCCAGGAATGTGATCGTCGGATTCGAAACTTCCGACGACGCGGGTGTTTTTCGCTTAAATGACGCCACAGCGCTTGTGCAGACGGTCGATTTTTTTACACCGGTCGCCGACGATCCCGAAACTTACGGACAGATCGCTGCAATAAACTCGCTGAACGACGTTTACGCAATGGGCGGCACACCGCTGTCGGCATTGTCGATCGTTTGTTACCCGCAGAAAGGCGATTTCGACGTGCTCGGTAAAATCCTGCTGGGCGGACAGAAAGCCCTGAATGCTGAGGGCGTTATAGTTATCGGAGGCCATTCGGTTGACGATGCCGAGATGAAGTTCGGGTACGCAGTGACGGGAACCGTGCATCCCGATAAAGTTATAAGGAATTCCGGAGCTAAGGCCGGCGATGTTTTGATCCTGACCAAACCGATAGGAACCGGAGCGATCAATACCGCGGTTAAGAACGGCGTCGCAAGCGAATCGACGATGGCTGCTGCGATCAAAACAATGACAACCTCAGCCGTGCGAGCATCTAAAGTGATGCAAGCGGTCGGTGCAAATGGCTGTACGGATGTTACGGGCTTTGGCCTGCTCGGCCATGCATACGAGATGGCGAATGGAAGCCAGGTCACGATAGAGATCGAAAGCGGAGAGGTTCCGCTGTTGCCTGACGTATTGAAACTGATTGCACAGGGAATGTTGACACGTGGCGACAAAAACAATCGCGCATATGTCGGCGAAACGGTTAATATTGCTGAAAGTGTTTCGGGCGAAATGCAAAGCGCGCTTTTCGATCCGCAAACGGCGGGCGGACTGCTCATAAGTTTGACGGAAGAGAACGCATCGAAATTTTTAAATAAGATACCGGACGCTAAGATCATCGGCCGGGTGAGAGCCAAAGGATCGCATTTGATCGTGGTAAGCTAAGCCGCTGCAATAGTTTACACGATGGAAGATAATCGCGCATCAGGTTCGCGAGTTTGAGGTAAAAGCATTGTTTTTGTTTATTTTTGAATCGATTGGAACTTCTGAGCTGATCCTCATCGGGATCATTGCGTTGATATTCCTGGGGCCGAGGAAATTGCCGCAAATTGCAAAAACTCTAGGCAAAACACTGAATGATTTCCGAAATACGACCAACGAATTCAAATCGACGTGGGAGCGGGAAGTCAATTTTGAAGAAGAGGCAAAGGCTATTCGCACGGGAGAGCTTTCCGACATGGCGATTGCTCGCGTGACTCCATTGGGCGAGGACGAAGACAGCAGCGTGTCCGCTCCCGAAGTGAAGGAGATAGAAAAGGCCGAGTTTGACGAGATTGCTGGAGTAAAAGCCTCGGAACAGGACGATCCGCTGCTGCAGGTAACCTCCGAAGACGAAGCGGGCGAAGAAGGGACATCCGAGAAATCTTCTCTTTCAGATAAACGCAACTGGCTTTGAGACAGTCGGACCCGACTTCACCAGTAGTTCCGCCCTAATTCCGATATTTCATGGATCAGCTAGAATCAAAACAGCCCGAAGAGCTAGAGTCGCAAATGTCGTTTCTCGATCACCTCGATGAGCTTCGCAAGCGGCTTGTAAACTCTGTGATCATTGTGGTTGTTGCGTTTATGGCCTGTTGGTTCGTGTCTGGCTGGATCTATAATTTCCTTTCCATCCCGATACGAAAGGCCCTGTCCGAAGCCGCTCGGCATGAGCTGCCCGTTAGCGGCATCACCGGACAAGAAAAGATATTACTNNGGCGAGGTTAAAGAAGGTGACAGTGGGCGATATACGATCGACCGCTCTACGCAGATCGGTACGGCCGTCCTTGCACCGGGAACATCTGTGCTTGCACAGGTTTCAAGGGATGCCGACGGAAAATTAGGCCTTTTTACGGCCGAGCCCCTGTTTACAAACAATGCAATAGTTCCTAAGGGCGTGCGGCTGCCGGTCGAATACATAGACGAAACCGCCGTAAGCCAGCCTAATGCCGATGAGCGGATGACGGTAACTACGGCTCAGGAGCAATTTACTCTTTATGTNNCGTTTCGCTTTACTCTGCAATAGCCATTTCGATCCCGCTGCTGCTTTGGCAGATCTGGATGTTTATTTCACCCGCGTTGTACAAGCATGAACGCTCTTATGTAACCCCTTTTATAGGCTTGTCGAGCGTATCGTTTGTCGTCGGAGCGGCCTTTGCCTATAAAATTCTGTTTCCGCCGGCTGCCAGATATTTGCTAGGCATCGGCGGCGGCGAGTTTCAACTGCTGCTAAAGGCGAGCGATTATTTAGACTTTATTATCATAATAATGCTGGCGATGGGACTCATCTTTCAAATGCCGGCGATAGCTTATGTCCTTTCACGGATCGGCATCCTTTCGGCGGGCTTTATGCTGCGGACCTGGAAGATCGCCTTCGTCGTGATCCTCATCGTCGCAGCGGTTGCTTCCCCAACGGGCGACATTCCAAACCTGTTGCTTTTTGCCGCCCCAATGGTCGTCCTATACATGTTTTCGATCTTTATCGCCTGGTTTTTTGGCAAAAAACGGCAGACCGACGCGGAAGTTTAACCACAGTGGCACAGAGACACAGAGAAAGTTAGGGCTTACACGCAAGGTGAAGTGAGACAATCGAAATTCTCAAACGTAAAGTCATAACCTCTTTTCTTCTCCGTGTCTCTGTGGTGAAAAAAACGGTTCTCCTCGCCTGAAATGCAACCCAAAGTAGGCTTTCCTCATCTTGTACAATTAAGGATTACTGTCTAAAATCTTTAAAGCTTACAATTACTTGGGTACCGAGACTTCTCCGGGATTTAGAGAAGCAGGAGTTTTATTGTTATGTCCAGATTGAATTTGATCAGAAATTTAGGGATCGGAGCGCTTGTGGTAGCAATCTGCGGCATGTCGGCGTTTGCTCAAAAGCCTAAAAACGGTGACGAGCCAAGCCAGGACCCTTCGACAAAGGCTCGTAAGGTTGGCGTAGAGCTGAAAGAAGCTTACAAGAAATGGCGCAATACCGACGTAGCCTACATTATCACAAAGGAAGAGAAGCGAGCATTCGATGCTTTGACCACCGATGAAGAGCGCGAGAATTTCATCGAAAATTTCTGGCGCCGCCGCGATCCGAATCCCGATACCGAGGAGAACGAATATCGCGAGGAGTATTACGAACGAATCGCATACGCCAACGAGCACTATGCATCGGGAATTCCGGGTTGGAAAACCGATCGCGGGCGTACCTATATCGCCTGGGGCAAACCTGATTCGGTCGAATCGCACCCGTCGGGCGGCTCTTATGACCGGCCAAGTTATGAAGGGGGCGGCTCGACAACGACGTATCCTTTCGAGATATGGTTTTACCGGCATCTTGACGGCGTGGGCGACGGCATCGAGATCGAATTTGTCGATCCGACCGGCAGCGGCGAGTATCGAATTGCCCGAAACGCGAATGAAAAAGACGCTTTGCTTATGGTGCCGGGAGCCGGTCTTACGACCGCCGAGCAACTTGGACTTTCGGACAAAGGCGACCGTATTTCAGGTATCGGAAGCGGCAATAATTTTCAGCGCGAACAGGATTCGCCGTTCCGCAGAATGGAGATCATTACCAGCCTGCAGCGTCCGCCTCAGGTCAAATTCAGCGATTTGCAAGGGATTGCCGGCGGCGACTCCGGAGTCTTGTTGGACAAGGACCCGCTTCAATTCGACATGCGNNGATCGTGTGATCGTGACGTTCACGGTGCAAACGGAAAACAAAGAACTGTCGTTCAAGGACGAGGGTGGATTGCCAACAGCGAGGATGAACATCTTCGGGCGTGTGACCGCGGTATCGGGCAAGCGATCCGGGATCTTCGAGGACTCAGTGGTAACTAATGCTACATCGGCAGAACTTGCCGAGACAAAAGACCGCAAGTCTATTTACCAGAAGGCCGTCGCGTTGACGCCCGGCACATATAAGGTCGATGTCGTCGTGCGCGACGTC
>DLHV01000083.1:5817-18714 GCA_002483395.1 Chloracidobacterium sp. UBA7659
CATGATCCTTGCTTCAAAGCTCCGGTCGACAAATGAGCGCGATGTCGGCGCCATGTTCGTCATCGGCAGCGCAAAAGTAATTCCAAATCTTTCCGGCAACTATAAGCAAGGACAGGAAGTAGGTGTTTACCTCCAAGTCTATAACGCGGGAATTGATCAGACGACGTTGCGGCCAGCGGTTGACGTGGAATATGTCCTGACCAAGGGCGGCAAGGAAGTGATGCGGCAGGCCGAAGATTGGAGCGGGTTGAGCGATTCGGGCCAACGACTGACGCTGGCGAGATTGCTCTCGACCGATCAGTTATCGCTTGGCGATTACGAGATCAAGATCGTCACAAAGGACCGTGTCGGCGGCCAGGCGATCGAAAATAAAGGTAAATTCACGATCACGCAGTAGCAAGCACGATCATTTCTTTAAGGCCGACGGTTATTATGCAACGTCGNNCACACGTTTCCCGAGATTTTACTTATAGGAAGGTTGTTGTCATGAATGTGAAATTAGCTCGCGGTTTTGTGTTTGGGTCGTTGGTTTTTAGTTTTGGGGCTTTGGCGGTTTTTGGGCAAGGAACGGGTAAGGCAAAGCCGAGCCAAGATCCGAATGAAAAGCCTCTAAACGTCAAAAGCGAGGTTAAAGACGCCCACAAGAAATGGATCGTAAACGATGTCCCTTACATCATCACAAAAGCCGAACGTGACGCCTTCCTTGCACTGAAGACCGACGAAGAACGCGAAAATTTCATTGCAACTTTCTGGCAAAGTCGTGACCCGAATCCCGATACCGAGGAAAACGAATACCGCGAGGAATATTACGAGCGGATCGCCTATGCTAACGAGCATTTCGCATCCGGCATTCCGGGCTGGAAGACTGATAGAGGTCGCATATATATTACTTGGGGCAAGCCGGATTCGGTGGAATCGCGTCCGTCGGGCGGGGCATACGACCGGCCGAGCTACGAAGGCGGCGGCTCGACAACGACCTATCCATTTGAAACCTGGTTTTATCGCCATCTTGATGGCGTAGGCGATGGCGTCGAGATCGAGTTTGTCGATCCGACCGGCAGCGGCGAATATCGCATAGCCCGAAACGCCGATGAGAAAGATGCTCTCGCGACTGTTCCTGGTGCCGGTCTTAAAACAGCGGAACGGTTGGGTTTCGGGACAAAAGCTGATCGTCTTGCGGGCCAGTCATCCTATCTTCGTGAACAGGATTCTCCCTTCCGCAGATTGGAAATCATAATCGCAATGAGCACTCCACCGGGTGTCAATCTTAACGTCCTGCAACCGGGTATTACGAGCTCCGATTCTGTGCTCTATGACAAAAACCCGCTTCAGTTCGACCTACAATTAGATTTTTTTCGCCAGTCGGACGATCGCGTGATCGTGGCTTTCACGATGCAGACCGACAATAAAGAGCTTACGTTTGCTAAATCGGGAACGCGGGAAACGGCGACGATCAATATTTTTGGACGAATTACCGCTGTTTCGGGCAAAAGGTCCGGCGTTTTTGAAGACTCTGTAACAACTAATGCGACGTCGACCGAACTTAGTGAAGTAAAAGACAGGAAGTCGATTTACCAGAAGGCAATTGCCCTGACCCCGGGAACATATAAAATTGATGTTGCCGTGCGTGATGTCCTGACGGGCAATCGCGGAATTGTCAGTCGGGGATTTACCGTGCCGAGATATGACGACAAAAAGCTCTCCACCTCGACAATGATACTTGCGTCAAAACTTCGCCCGACCGATGAGCGGGACGCGGGCAGCAGGTTTGTCATCGGCGGCTCGAAAGTTATTCCGAATCTTGAGGCGAAGTATAAGCAGGGTCAGGACGTAGGCGTTTATCTGCAGGTGTATAACGCGGGCATCGATCAAACGACTTTGCGGCCGGCGGTTGATGTGGCTTATGTCCTTGTCAAAGACGGCAAGGAAGTTATGCGGCAGGAGGAAGATTGGAGCGGGCTCAGTGAATCGGGGCAAAGGCTTACTTTGGCTCGGTTGATTCCGACGAATCAATTGTCTCCTGGCGATTACGAGATAAAGGTCGTTACTAAAGACCGAGTCGGTGGCCAGGCGATCGAGAACAAAGGCAAATTCACGATCACGCAGTGATCTTTGTTTGAAGTTTGGAGTTCCGCCTTTAGGCGGCGACTACCTCGTCAGCCGACCACCCCGCCGATGAAGCATCGGCACCCCTCCTCAAACCAGGAGGGGAGCTAAATCCGGCCATTCCTCCTTTGAAAGGAGGGAGCAAGAAGAGGCCTGCTGAAGCAGGAACTCCAAACATCTACGGCTTTATTCGCCTTTTAGCTTCAATCAGCGGTGCGAACTTGCCCTCGCTCGTCGCATAAATCGAAAGTCCGTCGGCTGAATAACCGACAGCCTCGCCCTGTTTGCGTTCGCCCAGTTCGACCACCCGAGGTTTTTGTTCCCATACCTCGTCGAAATTGCTGGAGTCTTCGGGTAAGGTAAATTCGTACCCGGCAAAGTAATCGCAAATTATCACCCGTTTGCCGTCAGGTGCGATATCGCCTCCCGTCAGGAAGCCATTGGGGATGGCCGGAACGATAAGATCGGCTATTTTTTTCGCCTTCACGACGAGCGTGGGATCAAAAACCGGCTTGAGCTTATATACGCCGGCGGGCGTGGTGCGATGCTTTGTCACGATATAAATCTCGCCGGAGACCGGGTGTACCATCAATGTCTCGGCGTCCTGCCGGGCGTCGGGGTAGCCGAATGCAAGGACTTCGGCGGGTTCGGTTTGGATTGGAGCTTTTCTTGTCGAGCCTGCATCGGACTCATGAACGGCTGGTTCCGCGATACGGTAGATCTTATGTTCAGAGCGTTCGTTGTTATTGGTATTTCCGATTTCGCCGATGTATAGATAACATTTCCCGTTGCCATCCTTGTAGCCGGTCATGTCTTCCCAATCGAAGTTCCTGGCATTCGAAACCTGCCACGTACCAAGGGACTTTCCTTTGGAATTAATTGCAAAAATGAACGGTCCGTCGTCCGAATCATTGTGCGTCCAAATGACGTCTTGCTGACACCGTGACGCAGCAATACCGCTGCTTTCCGTTATCTCGGCCGATTCGATTTTGCCGGCTATTTTCGGCTCGTCGTATGGCGATTTTGCTCTATCGAAAGATGGCGGTTCACCGTCTCCAACAACGCTGCTGTGACAAGCGGCCGTGCTCATCGAAACAAACGCGATTAATATGACAAAAACGGAAAATTTGGTTATAGTTTTCTTCGGCATACTACTCTGTTAGAGCATTATAACGTACCGCATCCAGCGGAAGTTCAAAACATTCTGAAAGAATTGATCGTATTGAGTTTAGGTTAACCGGATGATTGTTGGAACTGAATGGGTGATCGAAGCCGAAGGTTGTGATCGGGAAAAGCTGCGTGACGAACCCATTCTGCGCGGTCTTTTTGTGCGCATCATTCACGATCTTGGCCTCAAGTCCATCGATTCGGTCTGGCACAAGTTCGAGGGCGAAGGCGGAGTCACCGGAATGGTTGCTCTTACCGAATCCCATCTCGCGTGTCACACATATCCTGAACATGGTATTGCTACGTTCAATTTATATTGCTGCCGGACCAGACCTGAATGGGAGTGGGAAACGACCTTGAAAAATGCTCTTGGCGCAAAAACTGTCCGTGTTACAAAGTTTGAACGCGGTGATGACGCTGGAGCAGACCTCAAATCTGAAATTTCAGATCTAAGATCGCAAACCGCGGGGGGTGACGCTTGAGCGTTCTCCAGGCAAATTGCCCTTCGTGCGCGGCGCCGATCGTATTCAAGGCGGGTTCGACCATAGTCCTCGTCTGCCCGTTCTGCCGCTCGGCCATCGCCCGCACCGACCGTGGCCTCAGAGATCTTGGCAAGGTTGCTGAAATTGCTGAATCCGAATCACCTCTCAAGCTTGGCCTGAAGGGCGTGTATAACGGCAACCGCTTTGAACTGACCGGCCGTGCTCAACTACGGCACGAAATGGGCGGATTTTGGGACGAATGGTACGCCACGTTTTCGAATGGCTGGGTCGGCTGGCTCGCCGAGGCTCAGGGCAAATTTTATCTGACCTTTTATCAGCCGCTGCCCGAGGGGCGCGTTCTGCCAGCTTTCGATCAACTGCAGATCGGGCAGATCGTTCAGGAGATACCGGCACCGAGCGCTCTTGTCGTGAACGAAAAAGGCACGGCGACGTCGGTTGCCGCCGCCGGTGAAATTCCGTATCAACTGATTCCAAACGAACAGAGCCAGTACGCCGATCTTTCCGGACGCGACAACGCATTCGGGACGATCGATTACAGTATGGACCCGCCGTGGGTGTTTCTTGGCAGCCAGGTCTCGCTGGCCGATATCGGTTTAGCGGATGCGCGGCCGGCGGAACGGGAAGCTCGACGGGTGAGTACCGCGGCGATGGGCTGCCCGAACTGCGGAGGACCGCTCGCATTGGTCGCACCCGATAAAGCCGAGCGAGTCACCTGCCCGAACTGCAACTCGCTGCTGGATGTAAATCAGGGAAATCTTTCGTACCTGCACGCGCTTAATCCTTCGCCGTCGCCGCACGATTTTGTATTGCCCGTCGGGGCCGAAGGCACATTCACCGGCGACGTAAGGTTCAGGATAATCGGAGCGGTCGTTCGAAGCGTCGCTTTTGATGGAGTGAAGTACTTCTGGCACGAATACTTGCTCTACAATCCGGCGGTCGGCTTCCGCTGGCTTGTGCATTCCGACAATCATTGGAACTTCGTGGAACCGGTGAATCCCGCCGAGGTCGAATCGGCAATGGGCAGCACCATTTTCACCTCGACGCCAACGATGGTGAATTACAACGGCGCGAAGTACAAGATATTCCAGGACTCGCCAGCCGTAGTTGAATATGTAAAGGGCGAATTTTACTGGCGTGTCGAACAGGGCGAAACCGTTCGTGCAATCGATTACGTGGCGGCACCCGTTATGCTCTCGCAGGAGATCACCGCCAATGAGGTGAACTGGTCCGCCGGCGTTTACCTGACAAATGCGGAGGTTGAGAAGGCATTTGGTGTCTCCGATCTTCCGAAGCCATGGTCCGTCGGGCCGAACCAGCCTTTTACGGGCAGGTTTTATTACACCTGGGGTTTGCTCCCGCTTGCGTTGCTGTTTGTCGTCGCGATTCTCATGATTCCGTTGAGCGGACTAACCAGTGTAGTTATGTCGGAGACAGTTACACTCCCGGCGGTGGCTCCAAATGTTCCGCAGGTCGTTTTCAGTAAACCGTTTGAGCTTAAGGGCAACCGCAATGTTCGGATCTCGGCATCCGCGGCGTTCAACAATGCGGGAGCCGATCTGGACATTGACCTTATCAACGAGCAAAACAACGAAGTCGAATCGGTAAATATTCCGATCTCGTATTTTCAGGGCGTCGAGGACGGCGAAAGCTGGAGCGAAGGCAGCCCTAGCGATGACGCTACAATGTCTGCCTTGCCCACCGGAAAATATACACTACGCGTCGAAGGCTCAATGGAGAATATTACCCAGCCGCTGCCAATTGCATTGAAGGTAGAGCAGAACGTTAATCGCGGGGTCAATTTCTGCTGCGCTTTCGTGGTGTTGTTGATCATTCCAGTGCTGGGCTTATTCAGAAAATGGTCGTTCGAATCGAGCCGGTGGAAGGACAGTATGTTTAGCACGAGTTCATCGGATTCTTCGGATGATTCAGATGAATAGTTATTTGTGGGCGGCTGTCTGATTTTGCGCAAACTTGATTATGTTAAAGAAATTGTATCTTGTCTTTGGTATGGGTGTGTTGCTGTTGTATTCGTCAGCGGCCTGGTTCGGCTGGGAATTGGCCAATTCCGGAAGTAAATCGCGGCTTGGCGTGCCGTTTATATATACAGGATTTCGTGGAGGAAAATAATGCTGGATCTTTTAACTAAATCACCGATGTTCGGCATGATTGTCGAACTGGACAAACTCTTGCCGGTGCTGCTGACGACGGTCATTTTTGTTGCGATCGGCCTTGTCGTTTTCGCCGTGGCGTTTTTTATCGTTGTATTTGTCTCACCGTTTTCGGTGAAAAAAGAGATCGAAGAAGATCATAATACGGCATTGGCGATAATCATCGGGGCGATAATACTCGGAATCGCATTGATAATTTCGGCCGCCATCCAGGGAAACTAACGAAAGGATAAAGACGAAAGGATAAAGGATAAAGGCTGGTCTTTACTTTCTCCTTTATCCTTTATCCTTCATCCTTTTATGAAGCGCACTCCTCTTCTTTTCCTCAACGTCCTCATCATCGCCACGTGCGGCTTGATCTATGAGCTGCTCGCGGGAACCCTCTCAAGCTACGTCCTCGGCGATTCGATCACACAATTTTCGCTGATCATCGGCATATACCTGTTTGCGATGGGCGTTGGTTCGTACCTTTCGCGTTTCATCGATAAACACATTGCTGAAAAATTTATCGACATCGAGCTTGCCGTGGCCGTTATCGGCGGGTTCTCCGCTCCTCTTCTGTTCCTGACATTCGCATACATATCCTATTTCGGAATCATCCTCTACACGACCGTTTTCATAATCGGAACGCTCGTCGGGTTGGAGATACCGTTGCTGATGCGTATCTTGAAGGACGAACTTGATTTCAAGGATCTTGTTTCGCGCGTTCTTGCTCTCGACTATGTCGGTGCGCTCGTAGCATCGCTTTTGTTTCCGCTCTTTCTCGTCCCGAAGCTCGGTCTCAACCGCACGTCATTGCTTTTCGGGATGCTCAACGCAGGCGTCGGGCTTTGGGCGACATGGCTGCTTGAGCCGTTGATTACAAACCGAAAGCTAACGATCCTTCGAGTAAAAGGCTTTATAGTTTTGGTACTGCTTGGCATCGCTTTGATAAAAGCCGACCGCCTGACGACGCTCGCCGAAGATGGCCTTTTCATGGACAACATCGTTTACGCAAAAAGCTCGCCGTATCAGCGGATCGTCGTCACAAAAGGCAAGACAGGCTATGCTCTTTTTCTAAATGGCAACCTCCAATTCAACTCCTTCGACGAATACCGCTATCACGAAGCTCTCGTACATCCGGCGTTTACGGCGTACGGAGGCGAGCCGAAACGCGTCCTTGTCCTCGGTGGCGGCGACGGCCTAGCTTTACGTGAAATTCTAAAGTACAAATCGGTCGAATCGGTACAGCTTGTCGATCTGGACCCGATGATGACCGGCCTTTCAAAAGCCATGCCTGCACTGGCGGAACTCAACCATAACTCGTACAACGATCCGCGCGTAGCGGTCACAAACGGAGACGCTTTTGTCTGGCTCGACAACGACAATACGGAACCTTTCGATATCGCCATCATCGATTTTCCCGATCCGAACAACTTCGCTTTGGGCAAACTCTATTCGACACGCTTTTACAATCTTCTGAAGCAAAAACTCAGACCCGACTCAGCCGTCGTCATTCAGTGCACGTCCCCGCTAATTGCCCGTAGATCGTATTGGTCGATCGTAAAAACGCTGGAATCGGTCGGCTTCACCGTCAAACCATATCAAACCACCGTCCCGAGCTTCGGCGTGTGGGGTTACGCGCTTGCAAAGCTTCAGCCGTTCGAAACGCCAAAAAATCCGCTGTCCGGCATCGAGCTAAAATTCCTGAACGAAAACTCGTTCGCATCAATGTTCGACTTTCCAAAAGATATGATGATGCCCGATGAGGAGATTGAGATAAACCGGCTGGATAATCAGGCGCTCGTTAGATATTACGAATCCGAATGGAGGAGATTTGAATGACCTCGCCGGACAAAATTTAGGAACGACTGTGTAGGATGCCAAAAAATAAACCCAACGTTGAAACGCACTACAAAACAATGCTCGTAATCTGGGCTGCGTTGGTGATGTCGCAGTTCATGTTTGTGATCATTATTTTCCTGACGCGGCCGCAGCTTTTCAGCTTCGATTTTTCGCAGCCGATCACCGGCAACAGCGGTGTAATGGTGCTCGGGTTTGCCGCAGCGGCGGTCACGGCGGTTCTATTTTCCTTTGCGTTTCGGAAGCGATTGAACGAACGGGCGGTCGCGGCGCAGGATACGGCATTGGTCCAGAGCGGCCTGATCATCGCCCTTGCCTTGTGCGAGGCGAGTTCGCTGTTCGGGCTGACGCTGGCGTTTGCGTTCGATTACCAATACTTTTTTCTTTGGATCGGCCTCGGTGTTCTTGGAATGCTCCTGCATTTTCCAAAACGCGACGAACTTCTCGCCGCCTCAATGCCGAAGCCCGCACCTTAGAAAGAGCGTAACAACCAAGCTTGTCAGAACCGGAAGCCGTAGCGACCGGGTTCTCCGGGCTCTGCCGTCTATTTGCGGAAAAGCCATGCGCCATCTCCGCGATCACTCGGCTCGCATTCGACCCGTATTGGAATATGAACAACCGCATTTTCCGACATCACTTATTCCTTATTCTCAAGTGGCGGCAGGGCGTTGACGATCTCGTTGGTGCGCAAGGACACGGTGGCGATCTTTTTTATCAATCGAACGATGTATTGTGGATCGTCGTCGCGGTTTGGGTCGTTTGTGATACCGGAGCGTTTATCGATGGACACTTTGTATTGATCGACGATCCAATCGAGTGCCGAACGGTTGCCGAGGCGGTATTCGTGAACCTCAGGCGGTATGCCGCCGATGGTCAGGAAATCGTTATAGACTATCGCGGTCTTGTCCTTGTTGTATTTCATCTTATCGACACGCCAATCAAGCGGCAAACTTGTGTCTTCGTCCATTTCGAGTTTGTATTCCGGCTGCTCCTCGTAATTGACGTGAATATCGGCAAGCTCTTTTCCGGCTTTGGCAAAACTCCAAAAATCCGGTGCGAAAGGGATTCTCGGCAGTTCGCGTTTTAGATTGGCTGCGTATTTCTCACGGTATTCCGGGTGATGCATGATCGCGTAGGTGTAATAGAAAATGTCCCACTTTGTAATGGACGTATCAGCGTAGTTCTCGATGAATTGCTCCAACGCCCAATCGGTAATATTCTCGCGGCGGTTCGTGCCATCTTCATTGTAGATGTAAAAAGGAAAACACGTCGAATCTCCAGTAAAATGAACGTCACAAAGCGTCAGAGCGGCGAGACATTGGAATGGTGCATTATTGCCGACCGCGGTTAGAGCGATTACTTGATTCTCGGTTTCTGAAACTGGAAACACATGATCATTCGAATAAATTTCCTCGTTCAACACGCGATCAAAATATAGGTTTTCAAGCACAAATGGCCGATAAGCGTATGGTCTGATATTTTCAGAATTAAATGCGATTATGCCCACACGATTCAAATCAGCTTTTAAATCTCTGGTCCATGCTATCCGCTCTGGAACATATCTAACAAAATCATCAAGAATCTCGGATAATCGTTTTTTGGCACTGAGTAATTCTCGAACCCGCTTTTTATTCTCAGATTTCTGCCATCGCATGACTTCATCATTGTAAAAGTCGATGGTATTACGGATCTGATCAATCAATGGATTTCGATTAAAATTTATGCACCAAGAGTCTCGATTAGTCTTGACGCCGTTACTGAAATGCGAGAAAACTGCTTCTGTTTTCTTACCAGTAAGTGACTTGGTTTCTTTATTGCCTATTGAAATAAACCCGTCAAACTCCTTCTCCATCCCTGCGGTCAGCCAATTCTGTTTGGCGTCGGGTGTGATCTCGGTCCAATCGATATTTGAGACAGACCCGTGCTCGTCGAGGAACTTGTATTTTTGTTCCTTCCGCCAACCGATAGGCACTGCTTGGTAATAGATCTTCGCCATAATTCTAAAAATGTCTCCCGTTCAGTGGCCGCCTGTTGCAGAAGCCCGCACGAAGTAAGGGCATTCTTTCAGTCTTACACATTATTACTACGTGCGTGCCTCTGCACCTTATTCCGGCATCATAAAATCTCCCTGACCGTAAAGAGTGTATTCGATAGCCGCTTGCACATGCCTTGGTTTCCACAAATAACGTTTGCTTCCACCACGCGACCAAATACGCGTTTCACGATCTACCAATCCAGCCTCTCTCAGCATCTTTGTTGCATTGGCCTTGAGCGCGTCAATTATGCGTTCGGGCTTTTGTGCGGCCGATACGACTGCGTGGGCATGGTTTGTCCTAATGTTAGCTGCATTCAGGCCAAAGCCACGCCGATGGCACAAATCCCTGACGGCCTCATCGACCACCTTCCTCATTACATCCGTAAAAATGAAAGGCTCATGTTTCATCTCGTCAAGCATCCATTTTTCAAGGCGTTCGTTCGGGTCGATTCTCGGAGTTCCGTAGATGTTCCAGCCATCGCGCTTAACAGATTTTCGTTGGTCTCCGTGAAGCCAGGTTCCGTAGGTGCGAAATGTTAAAAGATACGCAAGCGGAAAAGTATTTTCTTCGAATACCTCGAAGCCATATTCGTCCGTCATTTCGCGTTTCGAGACCATAATTTAACACCTAAGTTGAACTATTCGAAATTTTCGAGTAGTTGGAAATAGCGCAAGTTATTCAAATTTATCGAATAACTGAATAACCAAAGAAATGCCCTTACTTCGTGCGGGCTTCTGCAACGGTGCCGCCTTTCTTAACAAAAATATTCACGCTCACCCCGACCTGAATCCCGAAAACATTATGCGTCGTTCCCGACAATTTCGGATTGCGGCGAACATCGCTGCCGAGATCGAGAACATAGATCGCGTCAAAATCTTTTTCGAGATTTGCCCGCATGCCGTCAAACGCAATGCTGTCGATAAAACTGCCATTTGTGACGAGCGCAACTATGCCTTCGTCTTTTATCCTGTCGGTCGCCCAGCGGATCGCTTTTACATAAGGATCGGAAAGAGCATTCTTATTTGTCGCTTTTGAATCTTTGGCGTATGTCTCGGCGACACGCTTGTCCATCACCTTGTATTTGCGGTTCTTGTTGTTGTCGTTTTCGTTCAACTGGCCGACATTGTATGGCGGATTTCCGATAACCACCGTTATCGGCGATTTCTTTTGGCGTTCAATTCGGGCGGTGTTTTCCTCGGTCATAAAGCCAAGCGAAGTCTGCGCCTGCTCGGCCATGTCGAATGTATCAACCAAACAGATACCCTCGAACGGTTCATATCGCCCGACCTTTTCAAAATACTCATGCTCGATATTCATCGAGGCGATGTAATAGGGCAGCAGCATTACCTCGTTGCAGTGAAGCTCGTTTGCGTATTTTCGTTCGAGCGATGTTTTCTTGATCTCGTCGATAATATGCACCATAAAATTTCCGGTGCCGACGAACGGGTCGAGAATATGCACGTTTTCATCGGAAAGTGATTTGCCGAATTCCTTTTTCAGAATGTCCTCAACCGATTTGACCATGAAATTGACTATCGGCTGCGGCGTATAGACGATGCCGTGCGTATCGGCGACATCGACCGAAAAGCCCTGGAAAAACCGTTCGTAGATATTATTTAGTCGTTCCTTAAAAACCCTATAACCTTTTTAACGATTATAGTTTAATGTGATATTTGGTAAAATAGATTTGCAAGGTTTAGGCAATTTTCGTTAATTTTCCTGCAAATTTTATGATTGGAAGAAGAGTGGATCAGGGGCAGAAGCATATGTTTTTGCCAAATTTGGAAGGGTTTATCAATCCGCAGCATGAGCTTTGCAAGTTGGCTGATGAGATTGATTGGGATGATTTTGAGGGCGAGTTTGCCGCGGCTTATTCGAGGGTGGGAAGTCCGGCGAAACCGATTCGGCTGATGGTGGGGCTGCTGATATTGAAGCAGCTTTACGGATTTGGGGACGAGACGGTGATGGCCGAGTGGGTGGCGAATCCTTATTATCAGTATTTTTGCGGCGAGGCAGTGTTTCAATGGGAATTTCCGTGCGACCCGTCCGATCTGGTGCATTTTCGTCATCGGATTGGCGAGCGTGGGGTTGAGAACATTCTCTCGCAGAGCATTATGATTCACGGCGAGGAAGTTCTTCGGGAAGATGTTTCGATCGACACGACGGCTCAGGAGAAGAACATCGCGTATCCGACGGATATGCGGCTGGCGGTGAAGGTGATCGAGAAATGCCGGAAGATCGCCGGGCGCGAGCGAGTGGCATTGCGGCAGAGTTACAAGTTCGAGGTCAAGCGGCTGATCCGCTCCGCCAATTCCAGAAGCACGCGCTCAGCAAAGAAAAAAGCGGCGGCGAGAAGAAGAATAAAGACGATTGCAGGCCGTCTGGTGCGGGAGATAAAGAGAAAACTGGATGCGGAAAGCCTCGTCAGACATCAGGAACAGATCGAGATTTTTGAAAAGGTGCTCGCTCAAAAAAAGGACGATAAGAACAAGATCTACGCACTTCACGCATTGGAAGTGGCGTGCATCGCAAAGGGCAAGGAACACAAAAAATATGAATTCGGTAGCTTGGTAGCATTTGCCGTCACGCAGAAAAGCAACGTGGTGGTGGCGGCGGTAAATTTCAGAGGCAATCCGAACGACAACAAAACATTGGGACCGACTCTCGACCAGCAAGAGCGAATAACGGGCGTGAGAGCGAAAAAGGCCTTCACCGACCGCGGCATGAAAAGCCGAAAGATCGGCTCGACGCACGTTCTCGCCCCAACCAACGGAAACGGCAAAACGAATTACGAAAAAACTAAACTGCGAAGAAACTTTCGCCGCCGAGCCGCAATTGAACCCATCATCGGACACGCCAAAAGCGACTACGGATTGAAAAGAAATTATCTCAAAGGCGAAATCGGCGACGCAATAAACGCCCTCCTCGCAGCATCCGCATTCAATTTCAAAAGCTGGATGAGAAAAGCCACAGCACAACTGATTTTTGCCTTAAATTACATCCAAAAAACATGCCGCCAATTATCACCCCATCCGAAAATTGACGGTTCTGTTTTCAATTGTTAAGGATCGACTA
>DLHV01000175.1:0-4865 GCA_002483395.1 Chloracidobacterium sp. UBA7659
TGCGGCTTAGATCATAAAATTGATTCTGCAATTTTTAGGAGCTATGACATTGATGCTGCCGTTCCCAATAATGAAGAGCGGCAACATCTGAGGAATAGACTATATAGTAAAAGCGGATTTCGACTCGATGCCGAATTCGCCTTAGAAAGTATTCTTCTCGAGCGTTTAGCGCTTTTTATGAAGATTTTTACGCACCAAGCAAAGATCGCGGCTGGAAGTATGATAGGAAAAGCGGTTGGAAGCGTCAAGGAAGACGACAGAAANNAAACTTGAGCAAGAAATTGAGTGGATGGGCGACGTTGAGCTTCTTATTTTCTTGAAACAGTCCGGAAACACTACGGCAAAGTATATGGCCGAAAGATTGTTAAGACGTGAACTGTTTAAACCATTTTTCAAAGCCCGAGCCATATCCGAGGATATTGAATTGAATGAAGAGAATTATCGAATCAAACAAGCAGAATATGAGAAAATGGGACTATTCAAATTTCACGATCGATTGAAGCTGGAAGATAAGATTGCAACGAAATGTAAACTTCGAACTGACGAAATTATCATTTATTGTTCACCTATAGCTCCAGGATTTCAAAAGGTGGCTCAACAAATTCAAAAAGAAATTGGAGCTAAAACGGAAGAGAGAAAAGAGCGGGAAGATCACAAGGTAATACGAAAGGCACAATCTGCAATTATGGAAAATCTATGTTTTTGCGCCTGCTCACATCGATAAGAATACGATGAACACTATAGCTGACGAGGCATATGATTTATTTGGATTAAAAAATCAGTTACCTCATGCGCCAAGTAAACAATTGCTTCTCCCTTACGCCGCAAATTGAGCAACAGCAAGTTCTTTGAATTCAAAAGCACTGTAACTTCGCCTGATGGCGGCTGTCTAAACCGGAATATTCCGCGGCAGACTAAAAGCGATGCAAAATTCACATTGCAAAATGTCGGTCGAGATCGTATACAAGGCAAAAAATTCAAAAATCAAAGACCAAATACGAAAGATCCCGCGATCGTAAATCGTGAATGGTTAATGGTGAATCGTAAATCGTAAATCGTCAGAAAGACTGGTAAGATTGCTTTGTCGGGAGGATAGAGATCATGTTTGACCGCATTTCAATTGACGCGAAGGTTTGTCATGGACAGGCCTGTATCCGGGGAACGCGGATACCCGTGCATCAGATCGTCGGGATGCTGGCGGGTGGCGACACGTTTGAGAGTTTGCTTCAAGCCTTTCCGACTATCAAGCGTGACGACATACTCGCCTGTTTGGAATACGCCGCCTCGTTGGCCGAAGAACAAATTTCACCGATAGCTGAAACTATGATCGTGGCATGAAAATCTGTGTCGATGAAAAGATTCCGCTGATTACCGTTGAGGAGTTGAGAAATCTTGGGCACGATGTTTTGGATATTCGCGGAACTGCCGATCAAGGAATCCCTGACGATGTTTTATGGGCGATGATTCAGCACGATAATCGGCTGTTGGTAACGACGGATAAAGGGTTCGTGCAGTATCGCGACGAACAGCATGCCGGAATTTTAATTGTCAGACTGCGCCAGCCAAACACGGGGAAGATTCACGAACGAGTAATGCAGGCAATGGAGCAATTTTCTGAAACTGAATGGCCCGGTTTGGTTGTAGTTATGCGGGATGTGGTCCAAAGCGTGTCGCGGGGAAGGCGGCTTTCACCTAAAGAAGGATGAACAGTCGTATTTTATCCGTATCCTTTGAAAAAATACGCGCCAAAAGGCGGAGAATTTTCGACCGTGGCTTTTCTGACCAAAACTCCGGGCGGTTTTCAGATCACCCCGACAAACCCAAACGGCGCCGAAACCGGATTTGTCCGCGCCGTGTTTATCAAAAAGAACGCCGAGTACGGCAACTTCTCGCCGAATTATCCCGTCACCGTTTCCTAAAAATCTCAAGAAATATTTTTGCCCGCGAACTACGCGAATGACCGCGAATAAGTTTTTTTCTTATTCGTATGATTCGTATAATTCGCGGGCAAATCTTTTAAAAATCCCGGCCGCTGCGACTAAAACAACTATTTTTCGCCGTGTTCACCGTGTTGGTTGCCTTCGCCGGGCTCGGGTCCCCCGATCTGCGTTCGGATCTCGCCGCCCGGGAACTTGGTCGTGTGGACGTTTGCGTAAGTTTTTCCGGCCCGGATCGCTCTGATTAGCTCGGCAAATTCTCCGGGTTGAATGCCCTGGCCGGCAGGCGGCCCGGCAGGTTGTCCCGTGACATTTGCTGCCGTGATCGTACCGGTAATCGTTGACGGCGGAGCCGGGCACGGCTGAACACCGGCAGGAGTTGGCGGACTGGCTAGATTCGAACAAAGCCAAACCTCGATCGAGCCANNCTGCTGAACTGTGCCTTCCAGATCGGAATAGCTCAATTCATAGTCGATCGACGATTCATCGTGACTGATCCCGGCCTTGAAGTTGCCGTGCGCCACAGTTGAAACCGACGGGACTTCTTCATATCCCGAGAGGGACGATCTGAAACCGCCGAAACGTTGTGCAATTATCACCGCCGCTACGATCAGAACAACGGGAATAGCCGAAAAAATCAAATATCTCTTCATCATTTACCTCCATGTGTCGTTTAAAAAGAATAATGACAAAAGATATGTCCCGAAGACGGGACAGGTAAATGTCTTAGGGTTTAATTTTAATGAAGTAAATATACTCCTGGCACGCGAAAATGGCAACGGAAGAAGCAGGGAATTAAGGAAGAATTAAGGATTGGCCGCGTCGAGCTTTAGGGCNNGGTTGTGACTTTTATTGTGGACGCGGCTTCGTTGTTCTCCCTTATTAGAATGACAAAACCTTCGCCGAGCGGAAAAGATTCCTCCTCGGCCTTGCCGCCCTTGAAATAGCTCGCCAGGTTCGCGATCTTTTTTCTCATCAGATCGGTCATCGGTTCTTTGAGAGCCTGCTTTATTACATCGTTGGCGAAATTCATGTAAACCGTCCGGTATGTGGATTCGTTCGCGATCGGGCCGGTTCCGGACGCGGCGTATTCAAGCGTGATCATGTTCGATCCGCGTCGCTTTGCACTCATGTTTGCTCAGCCGTCGCATCACGTTGATACACGATTTTTCCGGCAACAAAGGTAGCAACAGGAGCTCCTTGAAATTGCCAGCCGTCAAAAGGAGAGTTTTTCGATTTGGAGCGCGAATCCGCGTTGCGATATATCCACGAAAGGTTCGGGTCGATGATGGTTACATCAGCTATCGATCCAGGTATAAGCGTGCCGCGATCCTTTAGCTTAAAGATTCGCGCCTGATTAGATGAACAAAGCTCAACCAGCCGGGCAAGATCGATGATACCCTTGTTCACCAATTCGTTAAAAGCTAGCCCTATGGCTGTTTCAAGGCCGGTGATGCCGAATGGTGCTCTATCGTATTCGAGAGCTTTTTCGTCGGCGTGATGCGGCGCATGGTCGGTTGCGATGGCGTCGATCGTGCCGTCCCGTAGTCCTTCGATGATCGCCGCGAGATGCTCTTCGCTGCGAAGCGGCGGCGCCATTTTTGTATTAGTATCNNATCCGTCAGCGTGAAATGATGCGGAGTTACCTCGCAAGTGACGTTTATGTCTTCATTTTTTGCACGACGAACGGCTTCGATCGCACCTTTGGTCGAGACGTGAGCAATGTGAATGTGAGATCCCGTTTCCTTAGCCAGAATTATGTCACGGACGGCGTCGATGTCCTCGGCAAGTGCGGGCATTCCCTTGAGGCCGAGCAGCAGGGAAATTTTGCCTTCGTGCATCACGCCGCCGCTGCTGAGTGATTTGTCTTCACAGTGATCGATCACCGGCAGGTCGAAATCACGCGCGTACTGCATCGCTCGACGCATGATTCCAGCGTTCGGCACCGGACGGCCGTCATCCGAAACCGCGACGGCACCGGCCGCCTTCATCTCGCCCATTTCGGCAAGTTCTGAGCCGTCCGAGGATTTTGTGATCGCGCCAATAGGGAAAACATTGGCGAGACCTGCACGCTCGGCTTGCTCAATCATGTAACGGGTGATCGCGGCGTTGTCGTTGGTCGGATTTGTATTAGGCATCGGGCAGACGCTTGTCCAACCGCCTGCGACCGCCGCGGCGCAACCGCTCGCGATCGTCTCTTTATGTTCCTGGCCCGGCTCGCGCAGATGCACGTGCATATCGATAAAGCCGGGAGCGACAAGNNCCCGGCGCGACAACCAGACTGCTCGCGTCAAAAATCTCGCAGCCATCGGGCACGCCGTCACCTTGCGAAAGCCACGCGGCGACTTTACCGTCCTCGATAAGCACATTTTTGCCGCTGTTTTCACCGGCGGCAGGGTCAATCAAATGGCCGTTTTTGATAAGTAATTTCATTCAATCGTTTCGAATTTCGCAATAACCTGAATTATACCGACAATATTGCGGTTAAACTCTTCTAAATCCTCGGCTGGAATCCAATACTCTTCATGATTTTTTCCACCGACAATTCTAAGTTCGTAGTTGTCCAAAAACTGCTTTCGAACTTCAAATTTGGTTACGTAGCCTGCTTTGTCTTTGTTGTATTTCGCGTTCCAGTTCCGAGCTATCTGTGTCGCATATTCTTCCGTTGTAACTGGGTAAAAGATTGGTTGTTCCGGGAGCCTTGGTGGAAAGGCCAAAAAACCACTTTGCTCAATTAGAGCAAGTTCTTTAGTGCCGACGGGGCGAAACAAGATCATTAGCTCATTCACTGACCACCGAACCTCCCGTTGCGAGATAGAGTACAGCCATTCTCACCGCTACGCCATATTTAACTTGATCTAATATCAGCGAACGCGAACTGTCGGCGACGTCGGACGCGATCTCGATGCCGCGATTCATCGGGCCGGG
>DLHV01000175.1:4905-10977 GCA_002483395.1 Chloracidobacterium sp. UBA7659
AGGGTCGGGAAATAGGCCGAATCTTGCCGCTCGCGTTGGATGCGTAGGATCATAACAACATCGGCGTCTTTTATCGCGTCCTCGATGTGCGGGCAAACCACTAGGGATTTCGGATTTGTGTGACCCTGAGCAGCTCCTGTGCCCGTTACCGCTGCACGCTCGTTTACACTCGCGTTTCCGCCCGTATTGATCAAATATTCAAAATCTTTCGGAACGAGCGTTCCGGGGCCGGCTACGCGGACTTTCGCACCGAGTTTTGTTAACAAATGAATATTCGACCTGGCGACACGGCTGTGGAGAATGTCGCCAACTATTGCAACTTCGAGACCTTCGATTTGCTTTTTGTGCTCGCGAATCGTCATCGCGTCAAGCAAAGCCTGCGTCGGGTGTTCGTTTGCCCCATCACCCGCGTTGACAATAGCTGCCTTGCTTACCTTCGCGAGCTGATGCGGAACCCCGGCAGAGCCATGGCGAACGACGATACAGTCGGGCTGCATCGCGTCCAGGTTCATCGCAGTGTCGAGCAATGTTTCACCCTTACTCAAACTGGATGACGAGACACTGATGTTGACGGTGTCGGCGGAAAGGCGTTTTGCCGCAAGTTCGAACGATGTGCGGGTGCGTGTCGAGGCTTCGAAAAATAAATTGATGATCGTCTTGCCACGGAGAGCAGGCACCTTCTTTATTTCACGGTTGGAAACTTCGCGGAAATTCTCAGCGGTATCGAGAATGCCGTATATCTCAGCGGCAGTCAGATCGCGGATGCCCAAAAGGTCTTTACGGCGAAATGGTTTTTCCTGTTGATTGCGGATTGCGGATTGCGGATTGCGGATTTGTGGCTGCAAAATCATCGTGTCCGCCCTCGAGCCGTGTTTATAGATGCAACGAATATCGCAACAAGCTGGTTCGCCTCGTCAAGTAAATCAGTGACAAGATCTGGTTTAACTAACGCAGTATCGCCTGCGAACTCTATCCAGAAAGCGGACTCGTCGGCCTCTTCCTCAACAATGCCCATTTTCGCAATAAAGTCAGCGTTTGACTTAGCACGACAAGCCACTCGGTAGTTTGCCGGAACCGATGTTCCGGAACGAATGAGTTGTCCACCGACGTGTCGGCCAAGAAATGTCTTTAGGAAGGTTTCTACTAAATTGATGATTCTCAAGGCGAATTCCTTTGTACGATTTTTGAGCTCATCCTGCGTCATACTCCAAATCCGCAATCCGCAATTCGCGATCCGCAATCTTAAGGCCGCTCAAAAATGCCAACGGCTTCAACGTGGTCATACTCACTGAGCATCACCCTTATTATCTCGGTTTGTTTGGTCGGTACGACCTTCCCGATAAAGTCGGCTTGTATCGGTAATTCGCGATGCTCGTGGCCGCGATCGATCAGGACCGCAAGCTGTACTTTCTTTGGCCTTCCGAAATCCATCAATTGGTCAAGGGCAGCCCGAATTGTTCTTCCCGTGTAAAGAACGTCGTCTACCAAAACTATGATCTTTCCCTCGATGTCGGCGTCGAGTTCGGTACGGTTTACGATCGGATTTGCACCGACCGTCGAAAGGTCGTCGCGGTAAAGGGTGATGTCAATAATGCCGTAAAGTGGCCTAACACCTTCTAAAGCCTCAATTTTGTCAACTATCCGTTCTGCCAATGGAACGCCGCGGCGACGAATACCGACAAGATATAGATCGCGAGCTCCGTGATTTTCTTCGACGATCTCGGACGCAAGGCGTGATATTGCGCGCTTCATACGGGCGCTATCCATGATCCGGGATTTTTCAACTAAACTGTTTTCGTCTGCCATTTGCAAGCAAATCGTAGCAAAGCTACCTTCAAAGTTCAAAGTTCGAATTTCGATGTTTCAAGAGCGTTCATTTCTCGGCTAGAATTAAGCCAATTTCGATGTCGAATATATTCAAAAAATTGATCCGTCCGGTTTTATTCCGCTTGGATGCGGAAAAAGCTCATGAGTTGGGGATAAAGGCATTGCGGCTCGGACTGAGTAGCCGATTCGCACAAGAACGGGCCGCGAAGCATTTTGATTCAGAATCCTTTGGGAATCTGGGAAGATTTGGGTTGAAATTCAGCAATCCACTCGGCATAGCCGCCGGGTTCGACAAAAACGGGGTCGTCGTAAATCAACTTGCTGCACTCGGTTTCGGATTTGTCGAAGTAGGAACCGTGACCTTTGAACGGCAAAAAGGCAACGAAAAGCCGCGATTGTTTCGACTGCCGGAAGACCAAGCTCTGATTAACCGTTTAGGTTTCAATAACGAAGGGGCGAAGAAGGTTGCAGAGCGGCTCAAGACTCTTGACCGCAAATGTGTGGTTGGTGTAAACATCGGGAAAAATAAGGATGTGCCGAACGAAGAGGCGACCGAGAATTATCTAAAATGTTTGGATCTTGTTCACGGTGTTGCCGATTACGTTGCGGTCAATATCTCCTCGCCCAATACGCCGAACCTCAGAGAATTGCAAAGGGCGGAAAATCTTGAGGAATTGTTAGGCGCTTTACAGAGACGAAATAAACTCCTAAGTGAGAAGGATAGGCCGCATGAAGGCAGAACTCCAAACGTAGTCGGAACCCTAAACCCAAAGCCGCTGCTAGTAAAGATCGCTCCTGACCTGTCGGAAGCTGAGATCGAAATGATCGTCGATACGTGCATGCGCCTGGAAGTCTCGGGAATAATTGCCACCAATACAACAGTCTCGCGGGATGGCTTGATAACCGTGAACGCCGCCGATTTCGGCCCCGGTGGGTTGAGCGGGAACCCGTTGGCAAGCCGATCTAATGAGGTTATTCGTGCGATTTACCGTCATTCAAAAGGGATGATGCCCATAATAGGAGTTGGCGGCATTTTTTCCGGGAAGGATGCTTTTGCGAAGATAGCGGCTGGGGCATGTCTGATCCAGGCATATACGGGATTTATTTATCATGGGCCATCATTTGCGAAGTACGTCAATGCCGCATTGGCTGCATTAATTAAGGAACGGGGATTCGCGAGTATCGACGAAGCGATAGGAAGTGAAGTCCGATAAGCGGGGAAAAGCAGGCCGGAGTTGCCGCATTAGTTTGACAGTACCGGTTCAATCGCTATAATTAAACGTTTTGCTTTTAGATGTTTGATACAGCGGTTTATTCTATCCAACGATGATTGTCGATCTGGTAAAGCTTGAGGGCCTAAATAACAGGTTCGAGTTTTCGATCTCAGCTGATGGTCTGGACTTTGAAACCGAGAATGTTAGGTTAAAGAGCGACATTGCCGTTTCGTGCGAAATTATAAGAAACATTCCTAAGACCGATGTTACGGGCACTATTAGCGTTGCGGCGGAGATCGATTGCACGCGATGCCTGATCCCGATAGAACAGCTGATTGCTTTTAGTTTTGAGGCCACTTATGTGCCCAGCGAAGAGTTATTAAGAGAAGGCGAGGCGGAACTTGACACTGCCGACCTTGATGTAGATGTCCTCGATGGAAACGAACTGGATATGCGGGAGGTCGTTCGGGAGCAGATATTGCTTAACCTTCCGGACCAAATATTTTGTGATGATGAGTGCAAAGGGTTGTGCCAAAAATGCGGTGCAAACCTTAATTTGATAGATTGTAGTTGTGAAGAAACGGAGATCGACCCGCGTTGGGCGGCTCTTAAGAAGTTAACGTAGAATCCAGATTCCAAATTCCAAATTCCAAATCAATCTGGAATCTGAAATTTGAAATCTGGAATTATGGAGTAATTATGCCAAATCCTAAACGAAGACATTCACATTCCCGTACGCGTCAGCGTCGGGCTCATGATGCCTTGACAGCGCCGCAGTTTTACATTGATAAGGACACGGGCGAAGCAAAGGTCCCGCATCGCATCGATCCAAAGACCGGAATGTACAAGGGCCGTCAGATAATTGATGTCAAAGAATCCGAATAGATTTTTGAATTTTTCGAAATTTTAAGTTCTAATTCTAATCAATGACTACTCAAAACGCGGGCATCATCGGGATGGGACACGCCATTCCAAGCGGCATTTTGACCAATGCCGACCTGGAAAAGATTGTGGAAACGTCGGATGAATGGATCACGTCTCGCACGGGGATCAAGAAGCGGCACAAAGCCCGCGACGACGAGTATACCTCCCAATTCGGTTCGCTTGCGGCCAAACAGGCCATCGAGCGGGCCGGCATTGATGTGTCCGAAATTGACCTCATTGTCTGTGCAACAACAACCCCAGACCAGATAATGCCGTCTACCGGAGCGTTGATCCAAGCCCAGATCGGAGCCGTCAACGCGGCTGGTATGGACATTTTTGCCGCGTGTTCGGGGTTTCTGTATGGTTTGACTATGGTCGAATCCATGATCCGCACAGGGCAGATCCGCTACGCTTTGGTGATCGGAGCGGAAATCCTTACTAAGTATGTCGACTACACGGATCGGGGTACGTGCGTCATTTTTGGTGACGGCGCTGGCGCGGCGGTGCTCGGTCCGGTACCGGAAGGAAAGGGAATTCTTGCAACGAAAATCAAGTCTGACGGACGATACGAAGAACAATTGTACGCCCCGGGCGGCGGAACTAAACTCGGAACTACCCACCAGACCATCGACGATGGCCAACATTTCTTCAAGATGAAAGGCAACGAGCTTTTCAAAGTCGCCGTGCGTTCGATGGCCGACATTTCCGCCGAAATGCTTGCCAAGGCAGGCTATACAGTAGATGATGTCGATCTCGTGGTTCCGCATCAAGCGAACCAGCGGATAACCGATGCGGTCGCATCGCGTTTGGGTGTTCCGGAAGAAAAGGTCTATTCGAATATCGCTGAACTCGGCAACACTTCTTCAGCATCAATCCCGATCGCGTTGGATGAATGCATCCAGTCGGGAAGGATAAAGGAAGGCAGCCTTGTCTTGCTGACAGCCTTTGGCGGCGGCGTAACATGGGGCGGCACCGTGATAAGGTTTTGATGAGTGCAGAAGCCCGTTAGCAAGGGCGTAATGCTCAAGTTGGATGTTTCGCCCGTGCTTACGCGTGGGCTTCTGCATTGAAGATGACGAAGTTCGCATTCATTTTTCCGGGGCAAGGCTCGCAGTCGGTCGAGATGGGAAAGGACCTGTTTGATAATTTCCCGGAAGCGATGGAAGTTTTCCAGCAGGCGGACGAAGCTCTCGGATTTTCGCTCTCTGACCTTTGTTTTGCGGGTGACGAAGCTGAACTTCAGCTTACCGCAAACACGCAGCCGGCGATCTTGACGGTTTCGGTCGCTGCGATGCGTGCGATGGAATCTAAAGGTGTCGCGAAACCCGACTTTGTTGCCGGACACAGTTTGGGTGAATATTCGGCATTGGTCTCTGCGGGCGTTCTCGATTTTGCGGATGCCGTTCGAACTGTTCGAAAACGCGGAACCTATATGCAGGAAGCCGTTCCGGTCGGTGTCGGGGCGATGGCGGCGATACTTGGATTGGACGCGGAGATCGTTGAAGCTAAATGCGTGGCGGCTGCCGACGGCCAGGTTTGCAGCCCAGCGAACATCAATTCGCCCTCGCAGGTCGTGATCGCAGGAGATTCGGATGCGGTCGACCGGGCGTGCATTCTGATGAAAGACGCTGGGGCGAAACGGGCGATCAGATTGAACGTTTCGGCGCCATTTCACTGTGCATTGATGATGCCGGCGCAGGAGAAATTGGCCAAAGATCTGGCAAAGCTTGCATATGCCGATTTTGAGGTACCGATAGTTCATAATGTTGATGCAACCGCGAATAATGATGCCGGCAAAGTTGCANNCGACACTCACACAGCAGGTTTCGTCGCCGGTGCTGTGGCTGCAGTCGGTAAGATTCTTGGTCGGCCAGGGAGTCGATACGTTTGTTGAGGTTGGCCCGGGCAAGGTGCTGTCTGGTTTGGTGCGGCAGATAGACCGCGATGTTCGAGTGTTCAATATTGAGAATTCTGAAAGTTTAGGAAATACCTTAGACTCGTTATAAATAGAGGAGAAAATATGTCGGAAGTTCAAGATAAGATCAAACAGATAATTGTTGACGAATTGGGTGTAGACGAAGCGGAAGTTACGGAAAATGCCCGCTTT
>DLHV01000229.1 GCA_002483395.1 Chloracidobacterium sp. UBA7659
GGACAAGAGTGTCCGCGCTCCGATAAGCGCTCCGTCGTATCTTGTCATCGGCGAGCCTGAAGACCAAGAAACTCGCGGGCGAAAGCCGCTATCAATTCCAGTATTGGGCCTTGTCGGAGATAAACGCTCGTCCGCTTGGCGGCGAGATGGACGGACGCACGGGCAAAAAAGGCTCGGACAAAGGCATCGACGGCATTAAGGTCTTTGTCGATGACACGTCGGGCAAGGCAAAGCGTGTGATCGTTCAGGTCAAGAGCGGCCACGTCAAATCAGGCGATATCCGCAACCTCGTTGGAACCGTTGAACGCGAAGGCGCCGCCATCGTTGTCTTTATCACGCTGGAAAAGGCTACCTCGCACATGATCGACGAAGCCGCTTCGGCATGATTCTTCACTTCAGAGCATTTCGGCAAGTTTCCGCGAATACAGGTTCTGACAATTGAAGAGATCCTCGCCGGCAAAACCGTCCAAATGCCCCAAACCCTCGGCCGCACATTCAAACAAGCCGAAATGATAACTGCCGCAAGCGACGATCAACACACGCTGGGATTTGAATAGCGACCCTGCGGTTATGCCGACGCCAGTTCGCGGGTTCAAGATCGTCGCAGGCTACAGAAACTATTGACATGTGTGTCCAATGCATGCAACACTCGTTCATCGGGTATACGCGTCGTTTTTCGCACGGCGGTTTACTCACGATCTTTGACAAACAGAACGGAGCTTCGTGCGGTAAATCCTAATATGAATTTGGGACGGACAATACCTAAAGACAATAAACAGAAGGATTTACAATAAAAATGAGAACCGTCCCATTTAACTGTTTATTGCGCGCTAAAATGGAACGATATTTCGCTGCAACTTCACTATCTATGATATTTAAGCCGTTCCACTTTCAGCAAAAAGTGGACTTTTTATGGGACGGTCGGAATCTTGATGCAAAACGTAGGACTAATGATCTTATTCATTCCTCGCAAAGATCAGGAAAGCCGATCGAGGAAATCGGCGAGGATGATCGAGGCGGCTTCGCTATCAACGAGGCGGCGGGATTCTTTGNNTTTGCCTTGCTCCCAGAGGCGGGATTTGGCTTCGTAGCTCGTTGCCCGCTCGTCCTGCAAAAAGACGGGAATTTCAAGCGAAAGCGAAAAGTTCTTCGCGATTCGCCGGGCCTCCGCCGACATCTCGCTTTCGGTTCCGTCAAAGTTATACGGCAAACCAATTACAAGCCCGACGGCATCGAATTCCTTTAGTATGTCTTTGACAAGTAAGAGCGTCTTTTTCCAGCTTGTCCGGGTTATGGTTCGGACGGGCCGTGTAAGCATCCGTAGCTCGTCGGAAACGGCAAAGCCGATCCACTTTGTCCCGAGGTCGAGCGCAACGATCCGGCCTGTGGCCGGGGCACTGGCAATGTCTGCAAATTCGCCGGGATTAAATGTTTCTTTATTTTGCACGTAAAATTTTATAAACTTAAGTTTTGGGACACCCGATTCTTAAACAATTTGCATCGAATTCATGTAAACTAGTTCATAGGTATTATCATACGAGGAAACTTATGTCATTTCGCGGAAAGCTTTCAATTTTAATGGTCTCGGCGGCGATCGCCATGTACGCGGTGGTCGGCGGCATGCTCAGCCCGTGGACGCGTGCACAGCAGCCGATCAATGACGCCGGTGCGCAGATCCGAATCTTCGAATCGGTTCTGCAGCACATCGAGAATGATTATGTTGATGCGCCAAATCTTGAAAAGGTACGCTTTGGTGCACTTCGCGGCCTTGTCGGCGGCCTCGATCCGTATTCGTCGTATCTGACCGCCCAGCAGGTGGCCGACTTCAACGCAAGCAAGAATACAAAAAAAGTCGGTATCGGTGCCGAATTCTCGCAGGTCCAGCTTTACCTCTATGTAGTTTCCGTGATCAAGGATTCCGACGCCGAAAAGGCCGGTCTGAAGGCCGGCGACGTTATCGAATATATTGAAAACAAAGCGACGCGTGACATCTCGTTGTACGACGCTCGCCAAATGATCCTCGGCGATTCGGGCACTGTTGTAAATCTCCGCGTCCTCCGTGCCGGTGCAAAGCCGCGAACATTAAAGGTCACACGCGGTGCGTATAAGGTCCCGGCCCCCGAATCCCGTATCGAAGCCAACAAAACAGGTGTCATAAAGGTTTTCACTCTCGAGAGCGGTGAGGCTGCACAAATCAAAACTCAGGTGCAGAATTTGGCTAAACAAGGCGTCCAGAAGATCGTCCTCGATCTTCGTGGTGTTGCGACCGGCGGGATAGATGAAGCAGTTACTGTGGCAAATTTGTTTATTAACGACGGCGAGCTTGCAAAGATCGTCGGTCGCGATAACAAGGTCGTTAAGACATTCGCCGCCGATCCTTCGAAAGCAATTTTTGACGGCAAGGTTGCCGTTTTGATCGATCTCGGTTCGGCCGGTGCCGCCGAGGTTGTCGCGTCGGCCTTTCTTGACCGCAAACGGGGAGAAGTAGTCGGCGAACGCAGCTTTGGTTCCGGCACCGAGCAGCAGTTATTCACGCTCCGCGGCGGCGACGGCTTGCTTTTGACCACCGCAAAATGGGCGTCTCCGTCCGGCGTCCCATTCTTAGGCGACGACCGTGCAACGATGGGTGTGAAGCCTTCGGTCGAAGTAAAGCGTCCCGACACGCCCGAACCGATAGAGGTCGAAGACCTCATCGACCAGCAGGAGGAACAGAACCAGAACCCGCAGCCTTCAGCCTCACCGGCACCTGTAAAACCGGAAGAGCCGAAGAGATTGATCGAAGATCTACAGCTTAAGAAGGCGATCGAGGTGCTTCAGGACAAGTCGCAGGCGGCCAAGGCTGCCGGCGGGGAATAGCTTGCCTGACAATTTGTTTTTTTAAGCCGGACGGTTACACTCCGGCTTTTTTTATTGTTGCCCATACAGAAGACTGCTAGAATCTTTGCTAATGAGTTGCCAATGAGTCTATGAAAAGCAGTTTACATCTCACAGTCATTTTGCCCTCCGTACTGTTGTGCTCGGTTCTTGCCGCCGCTCAGTCAACCAGCCAGGATTTCCCGACGCCTGTCTTGACCAATGAGATAACCGGTTCCATCAAGGCCCGCGACATCGGCGATTCGCGACTGACGACTTATTTCTACACATTCAACGGCGACCAGGGCGATCTTTTTATCAATATCGTCACCCGCAATTTTACCGGCGATCTGGATATTTTTACCGTCGCGGGGCTGCGTCCTGTCACCAAGATCGTCATCTACGCGAGCGATTCCGAAAACGAAACCGGCAGGGCTGTTTACTTTAGAAAGACCGAGAAATTATTGCTCCGTATGCAGGGCAGGTCGCCAAACGACGATCCGGCGTCGTTCCGAATCAAGTTTGCCGGGAGCTTTGTCGCCGCAAAAGAATCGGATGTTTTGCCTGAACCTGAACTGCCGAAGGTCACTGCGACGAATGAATCCGGAATCCGCGTCAATTCGGTCGGGACGATCCTTCCGCAACCGCCCAAACCGGTGGTGGTGAAATCGGACCCGGTCGAGACCGCGGATAATGCGGATGCACCAAAGAAAGAGGATCCAACCGCCGAAACTATAGCCAGCGGTGAACCGCCAAAGCCCGAAGCCGAGAAGCCGCGGCAAGGCCTTGAGGTCGTCGTGACGGATAATTTTCCAAAAAAGGATGAAGCAGCCGTCGTTAAACCAGCCCCGAGAACACGCGCTTCACGGCGCAGACGAACACCTTCAAAACCCGCTGCTCCAAAACCGGCGCCGGATGAGGCAGCCCTCGAGACGAGACGACCGGAAACACCACCCGTCGACGCAGGTGCTGAATCGAAAAATGTCGAACCGCCGCCGGCCAAGAGATCCGTGCGAAAACCAAATACTCGGACGGCGAAAAAACCGGCGGAACCGAAGGTTACGGCTCCCGATCCGCTCGCATCCATCAGGCTTGTCATAGCCTTTAAAGACGGCAAAATGCTTGAAAAAAACCTGAGCGAGGTCTTCAAATTCAGCGTGGATAAGGGAATTTTGACGGTGATTCTAAAGGATGGCTCGATCTCGCGGTACCCGATAGTCGAAGTAGCAAAGGTAACTATCGAATAGCACTGGTCTGAATCGGATTTTAGCCCTCAGCGTTGAAAATTTGTTCAGCGGCAATTCAAACGCGGAGATCGCGGAGGTGTGATTTGGTAATTCCGCGCCAAAAACGCTATTCTTACTAATATTTTATCCTGTACTAATCGAGCTAAATGAATGTAACAACCGCGGACATTGAAGAACCAAAAGTGGCCGGAATGCGCGAACGTATCGCCGCATTCGTTGAACTGACAAAACCGCGTATCGCATTCATGCTCGTGCTGACGTCGGCCGCCGGATTCTATCTAGGCACCAAGGGCAGCTTTGATTTGCCGCTATTCGTCAATTCGATGATCGGCATACTTCTTCTTGCATTCGGCGTTGCGACCCTAAACCAGTACATCGAACGCGACACTGACATATTGATGGATCGGACGGCAATGCGGCCGATCCCATCGCAGCGGATAATGCCGAACGAAGCACTTGTTTTCGGGATTTTGCAATGCTCCGTCACCGAGATCTATATGTATGTTCTCGTCAACCCACTCACCGCGGCTCTAGGGTTGTCGGTGATCGTCGGCTACGTATTTCTTTATACGCCTTTGAAAACAAGAACTTCGGCATGTACGGCTATCGGTGCGATACCGGGTGCGATGCCTCCTCTGATGGGTTGGACGGCGGCGGCGGATCAAATAACGATCGGAGCATGGGCGTTGTTCGCTCTCCTGTTTTTATGGCAGTTCCCGCACTTCCTTGCAATTGCGTCGATGTATAAAGACCAGTATGCAAAGGCCGGGATAAAGATGCTGCCTGCCGTCGAGCCTGATGGCCGCATCACGGCACGCCAGATCGTCCTGTTCACAATAATGCTTGTGCCGGTCAGCCTTGCCCCGTTCTTTCTCGGATTCGGCGGACTTATTTATTTGGTTGGAGCAACCATCCTGGGAGCGTGGTTTTTGTTTGAAAGCGTCCAAACAGCCCGTGCGAAAACGGTTGAACGCTCACGGAGATTATTGATGGTCTCGGTGCTCTATCTTCCTTTAATTTTTGGCCTGTTAGTGGTCGAACATCGCTAAATGCTATGGAAATCGGAACCGTAGAACCACTCGCCGAACCCGAAGGCTTTCGCAAGATCGGGTCTAGAGTTACGAGCCAGAGCGGCTCCGGTATATCCAGTGGAAACAACGGCGGCAGCGGTGATGACGGGGACAACCGCCATTTCGACGGGTATGATCTTAGCTCATCGGAGACAGGGAACGGCGACAAGGCAAAGATTGTCACGTGGTTTTTGCTGATGGTTGTCGGTATGACGTTCGCGGGTCTGATCGGAGCTTACGTCATGGTTTCCACCAATCAAGCAGCTGAGTGGAAGCCTTTCGATCTTCCGATCCAGGTTTGGATAAGCACCATTTTAATTCTGATCAGCAGTATTTCGTATCACGTTGCGCAGAGATCCATAGAGGCGGACGCCGTTGATGCGGGTCGCAAATGGCTCCTCGTCACGACAGTGCTGGGGGCAGCGTTTATCTCATCGCAGATACTTGCGTGGCTCGAGCTCACCAGACGCGGATTATACATGCAGGGCAACCCGTACGCCGGGTTTTTCTACATTTTGACGGCGGTTCACGTCGCCCACGTGCTGGGCGGCATGGTCGCATTAGGCTCGATCGTCCTCAGCTCGTGGAATGGCGGCGGAAGTGAAGGTGACAGGCTCAAACGCCGAAAGCTTGCCCGTGCCGTCGGCTGGTACTGGCATTTCATGGGCGCGATCTGGCTCGTCTTGTTTGTCTTGCTTGGTTTCTGGCGATAATGGACCTGCTTCACATCTTTCCGCATCTGAACGCGACCTTGAACGCCACAAGCGGTGTTTTTTTGCTGTTCGGACTATATTTCATTTTGACGAAGCAGGTTCGCAAACACAGGGCAGGCATGCTTACCGCAAGCGCTGTCTCGGCCTTGTTCCTCGTCTGCTATATTACTCACCACATCATCCGCACGTCGGTGTACGGCCTTGGCCCGACAAACTTTACCGGCGAAGGTATTGTCCGCCCGGTATATTTTACGATCCTTACATCTCACACGATCCTCGCGACGCTCGTTACACCGTTCGTCCTGGTCACGCTGAGGCGAGCACTTAAGGGCAAATATGACTCTCATAAACGCCTCGCCCGGCTTGTTTACCCGGTTTGGTTGTACGTATCGATCACCGGCGTCATCGTTTACCTGATGCTTTATCAACTTTTTCCGGCTCGCTGACGAAAAAAACGGAGTTTTTCCTTGAAAACCGCGAATTTCTGTGATAAATTACTCGATGTTGAAAAGTTGATCACCGAAGTCTTTCGGAATATGCGAAAGACGCGGGGGACCCAAGCGTTTTACGTAATTGCAGAAGCCTGCACGTTAGTAAGGGCGTAAATTCGTAAAACTGGGGCGAAGCGGCAATAGCCGCGGGGATAATCTTTCGTTCCTAGCCCGTCAGCTAACCTCGTAGGTGTGGCAAAGAAGTTACTGCTATTTTGTGATTCGGTCGCGATTTTGTGTGTGCTTCGCGCTTCTGCTTTCTCAACATTTCAAGCAGACATCCGGTCTTCTCAAAGGGAAAAAGTTCCGCGCTTCTCACGCGGAACTTTTTTTGTCGTTTGTTGGGAATAACTCTTCAGCGTGCCAGTTCGGAGTTCACGCTTCAGTGTGCCTATTTTACCTTTAACGGCTCGATCTTGATGGTTTTTAGCGGTATCTTTTCCTTTTTGTCGAATTTGATCCGCAACGGCTTTCCGTCCGTCTTGAAATTAAATGTTGCGAACCGCTTCGTGATCTCCAGCTTTTCCGTCTTCGTCCCTTTGTCAGTTACGATATCCAGATCCATCGGCAATCGATAAGCAGCCGGCGTAAATTTGTCCAATTTTTGCATTTGAGCAATCGTCAAAGTTAACGTCTTTGTACGAGAATTGTACGCCTGTTTGACTTGCAGCTTGGGGCTTCCGATCCCGTAAACCCATTGATCGAAAAACCAGTCGAGCTTTGTGTTTGAAGCGGCCTCCATGGCCGACTGAAGGTCGGTCGATTCGACATTCGCGAACTTGTGAGCGTTCAGATAGTCGTTTACGGCCTTCCAAAACGCCTGATCCCCTATCTGTTCGCGCAGCGTGTGCAACACGGCGCCGCCTTTGTCGTAAGTCGTTGCCGGACGGTCGAACAGGGCGCTTACATTACCGGCATTCCGGTTGAAAAGGCCATTGCGTTTCGGATTTACCGCGTCGTCGGCAAGAAACGTTTCCGCATCTGACACGACTTTCGCCATATACGCCGGGCGTCCGTACATTTTCTCTCGGTAGGCGGCCTCCATAAACGTCGCAAATCCCTCGTTAAGCCATAATTCCGCCCAGTTCTTGCAGGTTACAAGATTCCCAAACCACGAATGAGCCGCCTCGTGCGAAACAAGGTCCTCTGTCGCACTCTGCCAGAACGGAACACTCGCGAGGAATATCTCGTTGTCGGCCATCGTCGTCGCCGTTATATTCTCCATTCCGCCAAATTGAAATACGCTGACGATCGTCTGGTCGTATTTCGAATACGGAAAAGCGATCGCGGTTAGCTCCTCGTAAACGCGAAGGATATCCCGAGTTTTGCCAAAAGCCTTCGGAACAATCTCCTCTTTACCCGGATAAACATAGTAGCCAAGCGGAATATCTTTATATTTATCACTGGTTTTCGAATATTCACCGATCACGAAAGAAACGAGGTAGGTTGAGTGAGGAATCATCATCTTGAAATGATGCGTAAACGTTCCGTCGGGATTCTCCTTCTGCTCGACGAGGTCGCCATTCCCGACGACGGTCTCGCCTTTGTCAGCGGTGATGTATTCTTCGGTTGTTGCCTTATCGCTCGGAAAATCGAACGATGGGAACCAGTGCCTGGCCTCATCCGGCTCGCCCTGCGTCCAGATCTGGGCCGAATGAACTCGTGTATCGCCTTGCTTTCCTTCCGGCACAAAATAGACGCCTTTCTTGGGTGTGGCCGTATATTGAAATCTAATTGCGATCGTCTCGCTGGCTGAGTAGTCACGATCAAGCGTAACGGTAATTCCGCCGCCATCTGTTTTGTGTTTCAGCTCCAGGCCACCAGGATCGAGCATTACGGCTTTGAAATTGAGGTCAACCGCATCAAGCACCACTTCGCGAAAACCGTCTTTCAAAGGCTTTAGAAGAACGGTGGCATCGCCGATAACCTTTTTGTTGGGCCGGTCAAAACTGACCCGCAGTACATAGTGTTGCACGTCGTATTTTGAAGCTCGGTTGAAATCAGGCCGCGAAGTTTGAGCCTGAACCGTGAATGCGAAGAATATCGCGGCGGCAAGGGAGAGAAATTTGTATTTCATAAGAAAAGCATTGTCAATAAGCGGGGCAGAGCCCTCTTCCGAACCTGCAAACATATCGAATTGCTTCCTGCTATCTAACCTGCATTCGAGCTAAGCTAATCAGATCGAATTGATAAGGATAACAGGTCGGGAAGGGTGGCTCTGCCCCCGCCGGGTTTTATCAACTTAACCCTTAAGATGCTTATCCAGCCAGCCGATGACATTCGCGTACCAAAATTCCGAATTTTGCGGTTTCAATATCCAGTGGCCTTCGTCCGGAAATATGATCAGCTTCGACTCGACGCCCTTAAGCTGTAAAGTCGTAAACAGCTGCAAGCTCTGATCGACGGGCACGCGGAAATCCTGCTCGCCGGCCGTTACAAGGGTGGGTGTATTGAAACGGTTGGCAAATTTGTGCGGCGACCATTTTTGATAATTAACGGCGTTCACCCACGGCATGCCCTTAAATTCCCAGTTGACAAACCAAATCTCTTCCGTCGCTGTCGCCATGCTTTCGAGATTGTACACACCGGCGTGTGACACGAGCGCCTTGAATTTGAATCGCGGATCGCCATTGTGTCCGAGAATCCAGTCGATCATGTATCCGCCGTAGCTTGCCCCGGCCGCCCCGATCCGCGATTTGTCGATAAACGGCCGTTTTATTACCTCGGCAACCCCGTTCTTGATATCGACAAAAGCCTTTCCGCCCCAATCCGCCGAGACATCATCGACAAATTTCTGGCCGTAGCCGGTCGATCCGCGTTGGTTTGGAAGAAATACGACATAACCGGCATTAGCAAACATCTGCGGGTTCCAGCGGTAGCCCCAACTATCGTTCCAGGCGCCCTGTGGCCCGCCGTGAATCAACACGAGCAGCGGATATTTCTTCTTGGCATCGAAATTCGCGGGCTTCAGCAAAAAGCCGTGAACCGGCGTCTGCAATCCGCCCTTCCATTCGAGTTCTTCCGGGGCAGGCAATGTAAAATTCGGCCGGCTGCGGCTAACGGCCTTTATAGAAACTCCCTGCGTTCCCGCGGCGAAGATCTCGGTCGGCGTTGCCATTGAGCTGGACGCAAACACCAGCGTTTTGCCGTCACGCGAGATATTCAGGCTGTTGATGAAAGAGAATGCAGTCAAAGAACCTTCGGCAGATTTCACATGCGTCGCGATCCGCAGTCTAAAATCGGGTTCGACCGGAACCGTGAAGACCTTCGATTTGCCGCGGACGCCCGACGCGAAATAAATTGTTTTGCTATCGGCGGTGACCGTCATCTCATCGACCTGATTATCGAAACCCGCTGTCAACTCGACCGTCTGGCCGCTCTTCCTGTCATAGCGCATTATCCGCCAGCGGTCGGCTTCAAATGTCGCCGTCGCCTGAGAGCGGTAAAGAATGTACTTGCCGTCTGCCGTATAAACGGGCGAAGCGTCGTAGCCTTTATTTGTCGCCGTGATGTTTTTTGTCGAACCGCCACTCACGGGCATCACAAAAATATCGCTGTTAGTCGAAGAAGCCTCTATCTTATCGAGGTTTTTCAGGAACGCGATCTCATTGCCGTCCGGGGAAAAAGCGTAGTCGACACCGCTCGAGGCCGCATACGGAGGCGAATCGAAATCGCCCGGCGTAAGATCGCGTGCGACGCCGCCATCTTTAGAGACGATAAAAACATGCGAGCGTTTGCGGTCGCGCCATTCGTTCCAGTGCTTGAACAAAAGCCGCTCGGCGACCTTAGCTTTCACCTTGCTTGCTTCGGCTTTTTCGTCTTCGGCCTTATTGCAATCATCCGACGAGCATTCGGGATAGACTTCGGAGTTAAATGCGATCCATTTTCCGTCCGGCGACCAAACGGGATTTCCCGCACCGGTCGAGATCTTCGTTACCTGCTCCTTGTCATCTCCGTCGTCTTCCATCACCCAAATCTGGCCGCCTGTGGTGTAGGCAATATGGTCACTGTCGGGCGACCATCGCGGCGAGCTGTGCGACGCGGTGCCGCTTGTCAACTGCCTTTGGTCGGAGCCATCGGTTTTTACGACATAGATGTGCGTTACTGTTCGGTTCTCGGCTTTGTTTACGACGCCGACCGTATAGGCCACCCATTTTCCGTCCGGCGACAATTGCGGATCGCCGATACGCTTGGCATTGACAAGATCGTTGAAGGAAAAAGGTGCCTGCGAACGGACACCGGCAATCGCGGATGCGCAAATAAAGATCAAGATTAGAATGCGTTTCATGTGTTTGTCCTACTGGTCCGGGATGAAAAATCTAAAACATTATCTCACACAACTTTGTAACTTCGTATTGCTCGCCTGGGCAGTGGCAAATTTATTATTTAGTTAAATTCATGATGCGGCGTGGAAACCAATTCTTAATTTCTGCGTATTCTGATTCTTCCGGGTTCTTGTTTTTCTATCTTGTCTGTGGGTTTTCCTTGACATAGAACGATCGCTTCATCTAAGCTATCCCGGGCGTTTCGATGATTGTGAAACGTATCATGAACAAAACACGTGGGACAGTGGGACAGGGAACTAAATATAGTCGTAATCTATTGACACGCCTATATTTAGCTGATCGACGAGGTGTCCCAAAAGTGTCCCAGGCTGGGACAGTTGTGACGGACCGAAATATCAGGCTAAGTTGCCGCAATTGCAATAATTTAGATACGGAAATGGACCATTTCCAAGGGATCCGGATCATCTCAAATATCAAATATGAAATTACAAATAACGCTCGCCGTCATTAGTCTCAGCGTTTCTCAATTGTTTGCCCAACAACCTGCCCCGGCACCCACGCCGATGCTCTATTCCGTAAAAACGCTCGATGAGCTAAAAACCATCCAAAAAGCCTCGCTCGCAGGTGATTACGCGTTGCGGCAGACCGCCTACCTCTCAAATAACATCGGCCCGCGGCTCTCGGGTTCGCCACAGGCCGAGCGAGCCGTTCAATACGTTGCCGAAGAAATGCGCAGGCTCGGCCTTGACGTCCGCCTGCAAAAAGTAATGGTGCCGCACTGGGTTCGCGGCCAGGAGCACGGCGAGCTGATCGAATTTGAAGGCATGGCTCCCGGAACAACCCAAAAGGTCATTCTGACCGCTCTTGGCGGCAGTATTAAAACTCCCGACGACGGCCTTGCTGCCGAGGTCATCGTCGTCAATAATTTTGCCGAGCTAAACGCGCTCGGTCGCACCGGAGTCGAAGGCAAAATCGTGCTTTTCAACAATAAATTCGATAGGGAAATGCAGGCCGCGGGCTATGGCGGGTCGGCTTACGGCCAGGCCGTTGCATACCGTTTTGCAGCCGCGATGCAGGCGGCTCCGCTTGGTGCCGTGGCGGTACTCGTTCGCTCGGCCGGCGGTTCGCAAAACCGGTTGGCTCACACGGGTTCGATGGGTTATGCGGACGGCGTGAAGAAAATTCCTGGTGCCGCTGTCACCTACGAAGACGCCGAGACCATCGCCTATCTCGCGAAAATGGGAAAGGTGCGGATGAAGCTTACGCTAACGCCCGAGACATTGCCCGACGCACCGAGCTATAACGTCATCGGCGATCTGAAGGGAAGCGATAAGCCCGACGAGATCGTCATCGTTTCCGGCCACCTCGATTCGTGGGACCTTGGAACGGGTGCGATCGATGACGCAGCCGGTGTCGCCGTCGCAATGCAGGTCGCGAACACCCTGAAGCAGCTAAAACTTCAGCCAAAACGAACCATCCGTGTAATCGCCTGGATGAACGAAGAGAACGGCGGAGCGGGAAGCAGAGCTTATGCTCTCGAACAAGAAGCAAATATGGCCAGGCACATCGGCGCGCTTGAAAGCGACCTCGGCGCAACGCACCCGCTCGGTTTTATTTTTGCCGGCAAGCCCGAATCACTACCATTCTTCGCGCCGATCTCGAACATCCTCGGCACACAAGGAGCCGGGCTTTCGCAGATCCAGCCCAATGTCGGATCTGATGTTAACCCCCTGACACAAAAAGGCGTGCCGTCGTTCGCCCCTTGGTTCGACCAACGAACATATTTCAACTATCACCACACGGCAGCCGACACATTCGATAAAATAAACCCGAAAGACATTGCCGAAGTCGGCTCGGTCATGGCCGTGCTGGCATACGGACTCGCAAATTTAGAAGTGCCGCTGCCAAGATAAATCTTCGGTTCAAAATTCAAGGTTCAAAGTTACGGCACCAGTTGCGAAACGATCCCCCAGTTGCTACTTTGAACCTTGAACATTGAACTTGGAACTCGCGTTATGAATAGACCTCCACCGTACTTTCCGCAAAACCAACTATCTCCGCCATCGGAGAAGCGCTACCGGCGTTTCAAACTACTGGTCGGGCTTTCGATCGTTGTCCTTTTGGCGGTCTTGATCGGTGCAGGTTTCGGCATATTTTATCTCGTTAGGTGGTTTTCGTCTTGATTATCCTTCGAGTTGATCGAGACGGCTTTAACTTTAAAGGGAAAACAACCGCGAATTATCTTGAATTCGCGGCCGTTCTGTCTGTCTTATAGCGTGAAGCCAAACGAGAATCTTACCTGTTCGCTTCCGGCTTAAGCCTTGAAGCATTAGCTTTAGCCTTTGCTCCATCGAGGGCCAGCTGCCTTGCCTGGGGTATAAGCTCTATCGCTTTCATTAGCTGATTGTCGTATTCGTTCGACACTTGGAGCGATGTCTGTGAGCCGTAGGCCGCCGACACCAATTCGGACCGTAAAATACGTTCTACGAAATCACGCTCTTTATCGATCTGCGCTGGTGTGTATTTGTATTTCTCGACGGCAAAGGTCTTGAACGATTGATACAGAGCATCCGTAACAGGGAAATCCTTTGCCGTGATGTCATGCTCGAACATGATCGGGCGGTCTACCTTATATGTTTCGAAGCCTTTGACCTTTCCATAAGCCAGATCCATGGCAAAAGCAAATATCGGGTTGTTAAGTTTAACCTGGTAACGAGCACGCTCGAGTGTTATTGTGTCCGGTTTGATCGCCACGTCAGGATTGATCCCGCCGCCGCTGTAAACCGCACGGCCAGCGTCGGTTTTCGACTCAGGCCCCTTAGGGACGACCGGCGTGCTGTCATCTGCTCTCACACCACCATTGGTGTAATAATCGTAAAGGTTGCCGTTTGAATAATCGCGTTGGATCAAACGCCCCGCAGGTGTTTCGTATTTCGCGATCGTCAAGAGCAGCATCGAACCGTATTCCAATTGGAAAGGATTCTGCACTAGACCCTTGCCAAACGTGGTCTCGCCGACGATCAACGCCCGGTCGTGGTCCTGCAGCGCTCCCGCCAGGATTTCGGACGCGGACGCGGAATTGCGGTTGACCAGCACAACGACTGGCATCGTTTCCGGGTTGGGATTCTCCGCACGATAAGGCTCGGTAGTGCCTTCGAGCCGTCCTTTTTGAGTAAAGNNAGCAACGCGGTATGCCTGTCCGACGAGCCCGCCGCCGTTATTTTTGAGATCGAGCACTAACTGCTTCATGCCTTTTACCTTTAATTCTTTCATTGCCTGGGCAAATTCGGCATAAGTCGTCTGATTAAAGCCGCCGGTCATCGCAATATATCCGACGCCAGGGCGAATCAAATATGCCTCGGAAATAGAAGGCTGAGAGACCGCATCGCGAATTATTTCAATGTTCTCGCGTTTGCCGGTAGCATATCGCTCGACAACGAGTTTTGCCGGAGTACCGCGTGGCCCGCGAAGGAAATTACGTACTTCCGAAAATGGCTTGCCGAGAACCGACGTCCCGTTGACCTCAATTATCTTATCGCCGTAACGCAAACCGGCACGATGAGCAGGTGCATTATCAAAAGTCGCACGAATGTAAGTCGCTATAATATTACCTTTTTCATCGCTAAGGTCACCTATCGTCGCTCCGATGCCGTAATACCTTGAGCTTTGGTCGGTCCGGAACTGTTCAAATTCTTTCGCGTCAAAATAATTCGAATGCGGATCGAGCGTGTGAAGCATTCCGTCGATAGATGACTTGAAAACCTCGTTGTAGTTCATCTTTTTTCCAACTACATGATTGCTTTCGATTATCGATAGAGCTTCCGCCACATCCTGCTCGATGTTTTCGGTTGTAACGGCCTTGGCCGGCTTTGGAGCGCTCATCGCTCCCTTCGGGAGGTTCTTCGACACACTTTGACTTTGCGAATGTGCCGATGATGAAACTATAAGTGCTAGAAAAAGGGCAAAAAGAAAAGTAAAACGTTTGTTCACTACGCGCGGTCTCCTTGATAAAACTACGGACAAGGCCAAAATGCTCGAAAAATGATAACATTCCTTTGAAGAAAAAGCGACGGAAATAGTTGCTTCAACAATTGTTAGCGTCTAGATTTCGTAACTTTTTACATTTTAGGAATATTGGTTAGGATTAAGGGCGTTCCTTTCGTTACCGCCAACTTCGTAAAGGCAAATGGGCCATTTGCTCGAAATCTCAAACCTCAGAACGATCTTTCCCACCCGAGCCGGATTGGTAAAGGCGGTTGATGACGTCAGCTTTTACATTGACGAAAGCGAGTTCGTAGGCCTTGTCGGGGAATCGGGCTGCGGCAAATCGATCACGGCTCTGTCGATAATGCGTTTGATCTACCCGCCGGGTAGGATAGCGGCTGGATCCATCAGCTTTAAGGGCGAAGAATTGACGGCGGCGAGTGAAGACCGGATGCGGGAGATCCGCGGCAACGACATCGCGATGATCTTCCAGGATCCGATGACGTCGCTGAATCCCTACCTGCGCATCTCGGAACAGCTCATCGAGCCGCTGCTCATCCATGAGAATATCACCCAAGCCGACGCCCTCGCGCGCGGCCTCGCGATGCTGGAGGCGGTCGGCATTCCTCAGGCCGCCGAGCGGCTGCACAGTTACCCCCACGAATTCTCCGGCGGTATGCGCCAGCGCGTGATGATCGC
>DLHV01000013.1 GCA_002483395.1 Chloracidobacterium sp. UBA7659
AAGGAAGGAGACATCGATTTTAAGGAGCACATTGCAACAATTTGCTCGCTGGTGAAAGGTGATGTGTCGGCCGAGGTTACGGCCATGGACACCGAGGGAATGCTCCGCGAAGGTCGCGAGTTGGCCAGGATCTCACCGCACGTTGTCGTCAAATGCCCACTGACGCTTGACGGTCTGAAGGCGACCCGCGTTTTTGCTGCCGAAGGCACTAAGGTGAACGTCACTTTATGCTTTTCGGCCGCCCAGGCGATTTTAGCCGCAAAGGCAGGGGCTGCGTACGTCTCGCCGTTTATCGGACGGCTTGATGATATCGCTACGAATGGCGTGCAGCTTATTCAGGACATTGTAACGATCTATGGCAATTATGGGTACAAGACCCAGGTACTCGCAGCATCGATCAGGCATCCAATGCATATCGTCGATTGCGCCCTCGTCGGAGCGGATGTAGCAACTATTCCGTTCAAAGTCATTCAGCAGCTTGTGAAACATCCGCTGACGGATAAGGGCTTGGAAGCGTTTTTGACCGATTGGAAAAAGAGCGGCCGGGAATAAAAGAAATTCAGCCGCAGATTTGCACGGATATATGCGGATCAGAATTTCTAGATTTCTCTATCCGCGTTCATCCGTGTGGATCCAGGAAAAAAATCTTAACTTCTGGTTTTGGCTTGCATAATTCATGCGGCGCAATCCTCAGGAGAGCAAGCGGCGAAGCTCGCCGTGTCTTGCGGCGGCATCAAGGTCTTGTTGTAACGCACCCTGATACCGGGTAACGAAATCTTCGTCGTCATCACCCATCGCAATTAGATCTCGTAACTTCGCGAGATGCGTATCGACGGCTTCATCACCGAAGCCGTCTTTTTGAGCGAACATTTCGTCGATATCGACTATCAGGGTCGAGAATTTCCTGAGCCATGCAAAATCATCGTTCTCTAAAAGCTGGTTCAAAAACTGCCCGCTAGTCACGGGCCCATGCATTCCTTCATAAAGTGAACGTTCAAAATCAACCAAAGATTTGTGCAGCGAGAGAAGTAGATCCCGAGCTGACTTAAGCAATTCTGTGTTGGTCATATCTTACATAGTATACCAGCTATTGATATATGAATGCCGTGCTAAGCTTTGCATATTAGCCTGCTAATGGTAGCTTATTAGCTGGCTAACCATTGTATATTAGCTCGCCAGGCTTAGTTCGTTAGGCGGCTCGCCGCTTTTAGTTAAGCTTCTTAAACTCAGCTACTTAACAAGGCGCTTATGGATCTTGAAAACACGATTAGTTACTTGCTGGCCAAAGTGACGGTTACTCATCGGAACCTTCTTCAGAAGTCGGTAAACGAGATCGGGCTGCACAGTGGCCAGGTTTTTGTTTTGCTCGAACTGTGGAAAACAGACGGTCAACGCCAGATCGATCTCGCCGCCAAACTCGGACTTTCGCCGCCGACTGTTAATAAAATTTTAGGCGGGCTGCTCGGCAACGATTTTGTCACGCGAGCAAAATATGAGGACGACGCGCGTTCGACGCGAATATTTTTGACTCAGAAAGGTTTTGATGTCCGCGAACAGCTCGAAGAACAGTGGGCGAAGCTGGAAGAGCAGACAATTGCGGGGCTGACGGATACTGAAATCTTGATGCTAAGACAGCTTTTGGTAAAATTGGCGGTAGAAATGGGCTAAGTCCTATTTATGTTCCAGTTCCCGGGCTTTATGAATCGCGGTTGGGACTTGTAAAATCTTCGCGTAAGAATCAGACTAGCAAATTAAGTAGAGGGAGGTCTAATGAAGGTTCTTTTTGCTACGGACGGAGGAAAGCAGAGCGATGCGGCGGTCGAATCCATACACCGACTGGCTCTCGGCGAGGATGACGAAGTCAAAGTGATCAGCGTCGTCGATATGGCTTTGCCGATGGCGATCGATATATACGGCGGATTTTTGCCGGACACCTCGGAGCTTGAAAAGACGGCGAGAGAAAATGCGGCGAAGGTTGTGTCTGAAACAACGGAGAAGCTGAAAGCCTACGCCGATTCGGGCAAGGTTTCGGTTTCGACAGATGTTCTCTTCGGCTCGCCGGACAGCCGCATCGTCGAAACCGCCGAAGAATGGCATGCCGACCTGATCGTCGTCGGTTCGCACGGTTACAGCCGCTGGGAACGCCTTCTCCTAGGGTCGGTTTCGGACTCGGTCGTTCACCACTCTCCGTGTTCCGTACTAGTTGTGCGATCTAATACGGCGGAATAACTGACGCGATCGTAAATGATTGGTGCGTTGAGTTTTCGCGGATTGCAAAAACCGGCGCGTGACTTGGAGGAAGGCTGAAGTTTTGGCCTATGTACACACGCCGGCCCTTGCAATTGTTTAGATCTACCAGTTCTTTGGCATCACGCCGCGGACCTGAAACGCCATCTGAAGTTTTCGTGGCGGCGTATTAGTAGCCAGAGAAACCTGCCACTTTGGCTGGGGCGTCTCCGTATGGCGGGCGATGAGTTCGTGCCAGGCCTTAGCGTTTTGCGGGATAAGTCCCGTACCGTGTCCCTGAATGTTTGGAGCGACTCCAGGTGGCTCGTCATAGCAGCCGTCATGATCGACCATACATGTCGGGTCTCCGAGTAGGGCCCTAATGTGAAGCTGATCGAGAGCATGGCCCAATTCGTGCCACAGCGTTCTATTATTGACGTCCGTGTTTGCGTAATTTCCTGAGTCAGAACGAAAGAAATCAGTGTCCCGCTCTTTTCGCACAACGTTTATGGCGAGATGATTTGGCGATCCTCCGCTCTTCAATCTGAACAGGCAGATTACGTTCGGCCGGCAGATCCATCCGGGACCGGCCCAGCTTGTGAAATCAAACGCATCATAGTCCTGTGGAGTGATCAACAGGAAGCGGTAGTTCCAGAAGTCTTCGCCTTTCGCAAAACGCTTGACGAAAGCCGACCGCGATTCAACATCCCAATTTCTGATCTGGACGTTTTGCGCATTTGGAGTGGGGCGGCTCGGCTTTGCGTAAAATTTACCATTCTGCTGTACAATTAGGCCCGGAACCAGATTTCGGCTGTCGACAAAATTCAACGTATAATTCACGGTTATTGTCAGCCAGGCATTTTGATTGGGATCCCTGCCGTTCGGTATTTCAAGGCTCGAGTCGAATTCGACCGCCCCCAAGCGATCGTAAAATCGGGCACCGTTTTGTTTTGACGAGAAGATGATTTTCACTAAGTACCTCCTAAACCTTTTTTCAAGAACAGGACGCTTTGCCGACTTGCTTTTGCCAAATCCTTTTTGCTTTTTCTTCGTGTTAGTCTTAGCCTGATCGGATGGGTGGGATGGTAACTGTTTATGCGCGAGGGTTTGATGGTGAGATCCGAAAAAGCTGGAAGGCGAATCTCATAAAAAAAGAAAAAAACTTACTAAGTCTTGTGGGCGAGTTCGACCGGGAAATTGACCACCAACATCTTGGCCTGATCCAACTAGGCACCATCTCATACGAATATTATTGGCTCGACCGCTGGTACAATGTCTTTCGCTTTCACGAGCCTGAGGGTTCGTTCCGCAATTATTACTGCAACGTTAACATGCCGCCCACCTTTGAGAGCAATGTGCTCGATTATGTCGATCTTGATATCGACGTTCTCGTTGCAAAGGACGGGAGCTACACAATTCTCGATTCGGAGGAATTTGAGGAAAATGCGGTAATGTACGCTTTTTCGGATGATATCCGCACAAAAGTTTCTGAAGCCATCGATGAGTTGATCGCGATGATCGGGCAGCGTAAATTCCCTTTCAACCGATAAAATCACTGCAACAAAACGCTGGGAATTCCGTGTTAGAATCGTCCTGCCAAAACCGAAAAAAGGAAGATCTGACATGAAATTGAAACTTTGCGTGCTTTCGATTCTGATTTTTGCAACGGCGTCCGGCGTTTCCGCACAGGTGCCGAGCAACAATGTAACGCCGTATGATCCGAACGCGAATCTAACATACGATGTGGCGCGTATCGCCACGTCGGTTCAAACACTAACGAAAACATTTAAGGAGTTCGTCGATAAATTTGCAAAGGTCGATGGCCTCTCACTTGGCGAAAAGCAGCAAAAACTTGTGGTTGGAATGCAGCTTCTCGTGCAGAACGAGCAGCGGGTCGCCAATTTGCAAAAGTTTCAGATCGAAATGGCTGAAAAAGAAAGCCAGATACGAGCGCGGCTCGCGCAAATCGAACTAGATCTGAATCCGCAAAGCATCGATAGAAGTGTCGCGTTTGAAGGCTCGACTCAAACTCCCGAGATCAAAGAAAGTAGGCGGCGGACGCTGCAAGCAGAGCGAAGCAGCCTTTTACCCGTTTTGCAGCAGATTCAAAACAATTTGCAGGATGCGAGTAATAGCGTTCGCGAAGCTCAGGCATTGGTACAGCGGTTGAGGCGGACGTTTTTACCGCAGATCGAGCGGGAACTTTCGGAGCAATAGAGTTCCGATCGAGAGAACCACCCCGTCGGCGAAACGCCGACACCCCTCCTTCGTAAGGAGGGGTGCTTATGAACGCGGTTGAATACGAAGGATATAGCTGCAAACGGCAAGGTTCATGCCCGGAGCAAGGCTTATCCGTTGTCCCGGCGGAAGTTCGTAATTGTTAATCGCAGCGGCGTTTCGGCCTTCGTTTACTACCCAATACTTCCCATTTCCTTCGGCAATAATCGTCAAATGGCGGCGGCTGATCTCCGGGTCGCCGGCAAGTGCGATGTCGACCGGTTTCGATTTCGAACCACGTCCGACGGCGATCTCGTTCTGAAAGATCGGCACAACGTTTTGCCGCACTCCATTCAGCCAAATCTCCAAACGGTACAGTTCCGTCACCCGCTTTCGGACGTTGGTCATCTCTTCGAGCTCGCCGGAGGTTATCGGCATTGCTTGTTCGATGCTGACGTACGGAAGCGTCTTAGGGACGTTCGACGGCGTTGGCGGCGCATAGTCGGGCAGTTTTGGGCCTCGCTCTCGAAAATTCGGGCTGGTCGGAATGGCTGTCGAGCGTTTTGGCTCAGGTGCCGGAAGCGGGACCGATTTTGGCCGTGACAAAACGCCCGTCTTATTGCTCGCCGAATCTTCCCAGCTATGCTGTACGCGAAGTTCGCCCTTTTCTAAGGTTCCGTCAACCCGAAGCTCTATCACGAACGATTTTGTCTCGAGCTTTTTCTTGCCGGCGATCTCCTTCGCACGTTCGGCGAGAATGTGATACAGACCTTGCTCAAGGCCGCGGCGTTTAACGCCTTGCCATTCCTTGTCATCGCCGTCGCTCAAAAAGATTGTGTATTCGCTGGGGATTATCGTGGTTCCCTGCGGAAGCGGAACCATCTCGCTCTGCATCACTGCTTCAACAGCCTTAGCGATCTTGACTATAAACTCTTCGGCCTTGCTGCGTGGTTTTACCTGCGCATCGCGGGCAGCGTCCTCAAGAACGCCTTCGGCCGATTCGCCGTCGATCCATTTTCTGACTTTATCAAGTACGCTCAATATTCGTTACCTGCCAAATAATATTTTACCGCAAAGACGCTGAGCACAGCGGAGATTAGCCACAGATGAACACAGATAAGCACAGATAGACACGGATGCAATAACGTGAGTTTGCATAATATCTGTGTTAATCGTTTCCATCTGTGTTCATCTGTGGATAAAATTCATGCTTTTGCGAATTTGCGTTGAATTTTTCCTAATCCAAATCGACATACTTACCGTTCAGCCAGCCGCGATTTGTTTCAAGCTGATTCTCGCGTTGCCGGCCTTGTTCAATCACATCAACTTGATACCAGTTATTTTGTGATCTGACAATTCGGACCTTTGAATTCTTGGTCACCAGACCGATCGGCTCGTTATTGACATTCGGCGAGGGACGCAGGTTTATATCGGTGTTCGCTCGGCCGGTTTGCGATCGGAACAAGCCCGCAAAATCCGGCAGAATTCCCGCATTTCGTAAAAATGCGTGGGTTGCGAACAAGGCACCCGCAAATAATGCTAAAAAGACGGCAACGGTTGCGAGACGCCGAATAAACTTACGTTTTTTCCTCGGTTTAGCGAATATTTCCTGACCATTTAGGTGAGGTATCTCGACCTCTAGCTTTTGCTCATCCGGCTGCTGCGTCGGCCAGTAGTCCTCGACTCGCTCCGTCGGCTGCAGCGCAGGATGCCGAGGTGACGGCGTTTGTTCAAGATCTACTTTCAGTGCTGAAACCGCGGGGCCGAACTGGTGGCGTAGTTTTAGTTCCCGCGAAGTATCGAATCGCGGCTGCTGCGGTGCGATCGGCGTGTAGCCGCGGGCGACATGCGGCTGCGGTGCCGCGTGAAACTTGGCGCGGATCTGTGTCGATGTTTCGTTTTCGCCGACGATCCGCCGGACGCCTTCGAGGTCCTGCCAAAACTCATCGACACTCTGATGACGCATCGACGGCTCCCGGGTTGTCGCTTTTGCCAGAACGCGTTTCAACTCGGGTGCCCAATCCTCGTTGCGGACCGAAAGCGGCAGCTCCGTGATCTGTTGATTGGCGAAAAAACGCGGGGCCTCGCATGTGATCAACGCATAGACCGATTTTGCGAGCGAATAAATGTCGGCTGCCGGCGTCAGGATCGGCACCGTCATTACGTCGCCGCCCGAATTCAACGGACTGTGTTCGGGTGCGGCATAGACGTTGGTCCCGACTCGTGTGATCGGTGCGTCGGACGTGTGCATGCGGGCAACGCCGAAATCCGCGATCTTTACGGTCTCGCGGTCTTCTGTAAGCAGCAGATTTTGCGGTTTTACATCGCGGTGAATGACGCCGTGGCGATGGGCGTGACGCAGTCCGGCGCAAACCTGCTCGATATATTTCAGCGCTCTTTTAAGGGCGAGACGCTTTTCGCGGCAGGCCTTTTGCAAATCGCCGCCTTCGAGATATTCGAGCACGAGATAGTGGAAGATCATGCCGCGCAGGTCGCGTGCAGTGCCGTGTCCGAGGCGGCTGATTATGTTCGGGTGGCGGACGCGATCGAGGGCAACCGCCTCATTTTGAAAATTTTCGACCAGCGTGCGTTCGAGATCGGGGTCAAGATCGTCCTGAAGAAAGACATTAAGAGCCTTTATAGCGACATGGCTGTGCGGCGACTGCGGCGCGGCAAGCGTATCTCGGGCGACGAATATCTCGGCATAGCTGCCGCGGCCGAGTTCGGCATACACGTCGTAGCGCTTGTCCAGCCTGCTGTTGTTTAGCGAGAGCTCTCTCATTAAAATAGAACAGGCTGCCAGCCTGTTCGACAGACTAACAGTTCTGTCGTACCTTAGTACGATATTATAGTTTCAAAAGTTCGGAAAACACACATACAAAAAAGGCCTGCATGACGGGGGTCAGGCAGGCTAATATCTTGAGCGGCAGAGATGCTCGGACGATGCGTAAATTTGGTTATTGAAGCGGGCGGAAACGAATATCGCCTCCGCCCAATTTAGGCTAATCGGTCGATCGTTCAAATCCAGTCGTCTGAACGTACTGGAAGAACGGCGTTCCCGGCGGTAATCTTGCCGGATCGAGAAACGTGCTGTCAAACACCCAGTTACGAACGGGTGGATTGTAAACCGTGGTGCAGCATTTGAAAGAGCCGTTGTTATTTCGCGAGTTGAAAAGGTTGATCAACGATCCTGCGTAATCCAAGCGCTGGTTGGTCCATCTTTCCAGAAAGCGTTTGAAATTATGGACACCTCCGTTCAAACGGGGCGAAATGCCGCCTTGATTCGGTGTAGCATCACGGCTGGCGACGGTGTCCCCCGAAATCATTGCAAAACGCATTTGAGTGGTTGCGGCTAAACGGTTACTCTGATCGTACGGCGAAATCGTCGAACTCCAAAAACTTTTTCCGTCATTCCATGCATTGGAGAGAATCGTCACGCCGTCCGCCACAATCGAAGCGGGAATATGTGTCGATGTATTAAATGGCAAATATTGGTCAAAAGGAGTATTCCCCGTGGCCGGGACAACGCCGACGCCGGTGGCGTTGTAATTGCCCTGTACGTAGATTCCATTTTCGGACGCCACAGTGAAGCCTCTGGTCCGGGAGGGTGTAACCGAATCGTATATTCCAGGGATAGTGCTTCCATTGATCAGTCGAACTCCGCGCCGGTAATATTTATGGTCCGTGACGGCCGCAAAATCGGGGGCCCAAGTATCGGCATATTTGGCGGCTTCACAATCCGGGACGATACCTACGCAGGCATTTGAACCCGGATTGATGTATTTGGCATCGAGCGCAGTGCTTCTATTTACATCCTCTCCAAGCTCTAACGTTCCGTTGTTCGGACCGCCGCCTGCGAGGTTGTTTCCGTAGATGTCCTCCATATCGTATTCACCGTCAAAATCCGCGTCGCCGCGCCGGTCGGAAACATAAAACACCCAGCCGCCTTTCTCCGGAATGTCGGTACTCAACAAGCCTCTTCCGAACGCAATTGCACTTGGTGTATTGGCCGGAAAAAGGCCATCAAAATCGCCTCGCAAAAAACGCCTGAGATTGGCAACATCAATATCGACCACACTCATCACACCATTTCGAGTAACCTGTGCTAAGTTCGCGTAATAAGCCGTGGAACGCGTGTCGTAATAATATCCTTCACGCATGTCGAACATCTCGATCGGAAACGGAACAACCGCTTTCGTGGCTACGTTATTAACCGTAGCTCGCTTAAGATGTGCAAGATTTTCCAAATTGGGGTTAATGCTGGGGTCGGCATCCTCGCCCGCAGTCGCACACGCCGTCACGGCGGGAGGGCCGGCAGACGCCAGGCAGCCCGCTGCCGTCTGAGCATCGGTTACAACATTACCGTAACGCGAGACCACATTTGCGACACCGGTTGAATTATTCGTGGCAACCGGCACATTAAATGGAGTCAGATACGTATTGCCAGGATTCGAACCTAACATGACAAATCTTTGAAGTTTGATAACAGAACGACTGTCCGTGCCAACCGATGGGGCCTGTGCCGCTGTGGCCGTCAGATTCGCATTATTGGGCGGTGTATCATTATAACCGGCTGCGGTGATGCGGAATTGGGTGTTCGCACCATTCATGATGCGAGCCCCCTGTTCGGTAACACCCAAACTCAATAAGTCCTCGGTTATATCGGTCGTTACGATAGCACCCGTGGCGTTGTCTGTGCGAACACTCTCCACCTTTATCCATACCTCGCGGGCACCGCCCGTATAGAGGCGCTCGCCATTAACGCGGGTTGCCTGATAACCGTCAGTCATGGGTCTCGGATTGTAGCCGCGTACTCGGTTCGCCACTACGGGGTCGGCTGGATTCGGGTCACTGCTGCCAGCCACAACACTGCCCGTGATGTTGCCGTCGAGTCTTACGCCGCAAGGACCGGCAATCGGCGTTGTGCCAACGCCCGAAGCGCAACCAGGCAATTTCGCCTGGCTGTCAGCAAGGCTGACGCGTATGCCGGTCTTATTGGCAAACCGCTCGGCCCGCATAATGCTGTCGTCGACACCACTGAGGGCCGTAACCGGGTTGAGGACGCCGAGGTTATCCCTCCAGAGATCGCCGCCGTTCACGTTCGCGACCTCTTTGCCGCGTTTGATCATTTCGACGAGATCCGTGTTTGCTCCGACGTTTAGCGGAAGTTTAAGCGGCTTTACTGCATTTTGGAGATTGCCGTCAAAAACCGCGCTTTGAGTTGCCCAGTTGGGATTCAACCGGCTTGGTGGCAGGTCCGGGTTAGGAGTCGACGTCGGTGCTGGGGGCGAAAACTGGAAGACGTTATCGGCTGCACCGGCGGTGGTATTCTGAACGCTTCCTCTGGTCGGCAAAAGCTGAACGAAAGTACCGGAGGCATTCTTAATCCAGGTTTGACTGTTCGCCGCGTCGCTCTGATTCCAGTTACGCCAGGTTTGGGTAATAATATGCTGTGTAGCTGTCACCCGTGAATCGAAGTAAACGCCCTCTGATCCAGGCGAAACAAAAAAGTTTCCGTTAGAATGTACGCGGCCGCCAAAGCTGAATCGCGGTGGGCGGAAAAGCTCCAGGTCGTCGTTGTAAAAGATACCGAACTGGAAGATCGGAATGCGATTATTGAGGATGTATCGGGTCAACTGGATCTCTGTTCCACCCTGGTCTGTAGCGGTCGTACGCAAGCGCCAGTTATCGCGGATCGCGTACAAACCTGCGTAAGGCCCGCCCGAGAGCACCATCGGAATACTGGAAGACGTCTGGTCGGGTCGTTCCTGGTTAAAGGTAAACTGCGGCTGCAGGCCAGGAACGACGCCGTTTCTCACTGCGTCAAGGTCGGAATTTGACGGGTTGATCCTGGTCTCAAAAATTTTGTTGAAGTTCCTGGTCATCATTTCCAGGCTTCCCTGGGCTGCATACAGCGTACGTGCTTCCGCGGTCTCGTTACCGACGGCGGAGGCCTCAGCGGCCGTCCTGGACAATGCCATCGCGACAAACACGCTGATGAGGGCTAAAATAAACAGGGCAATGACAAGAGCCGATCCGCGTTGATCATTAAATCTTGTAACTCCCAGAGAATCGCTGTTTTTAGTTTCCGGTCTATTCATATTCATTTGCCTCATTAGTCAGTTAACTTGCATCGTAACCCAGGTTCTTCGTGCTGAAGGTCGAGGTCATGTTCACGCGAAATGCCTGTCCCTGAGCGTTTCGCTCGGTCGATCTTGCATAAACCGTGTATCGAATCTGCCGAACTGCGGCGAGCTCGGTCTGATCGTCGTCCGCGGTTCCCGCAATGCCGTCGGGTCCGGCACTCGGGTTGTCGACAAGAGTGCCGTCATCCATCACATACTTGATTTGAAAATTCTCGACGCCGTAAACCAGCGGCTCGTCAACATAAGGAACGGCGGGCACCGCCGGAGGAACGTTGACAAACTCGCGTCGGGTCAAAATTCCGTCGGCCGTAACGAAATAAGTCACCATTTTTACTCTCATCATGCTGGCCGGAGTGGTAATGTTACGCAATGGATTGCCAAAACCGGTTTGGTTAAACCCAAGTACATCACCGTTAGAAAACTGAACCGCGCTGGTTCCGTTAAGGGCCGTGGCCAGACCCAGAGTTGAACCCGTATTACCGCTGACCAGATAGAGGTCGTTGACGAAGCAATTCGAATTACTGCCGGAAATAGGTACGATCTCGTCGATTCCAGAGCCAGTCGTCGTCGCCGCGTTGATGTTGAGCGGTTGTGAAACCGTCCCGATGAGGTTGAATGTCGAATCTTTGAAGAGAAACGTTACCTGGTCCGTTCTCGTATTTGCCGTTTCACTAAATGTGCTCAGGGTTATGTTGTCACCGGCAATAATCGGCGGCACCGTGTCGCGGGCAGTGTTCGGGTCGGCAGGAACGTCAAGCCTAGTTGCGATCGCGTTGTCACGCAATACGACAGTGTTCTTCAGCGGATAGCCATAGCCGGCATTGTAGGTATCGCGGCCAAGGAGATTGAGCCCGATACGAACATCCTTTGTGATCTGCACCTGGCTGGTGACAGCGGAACGGCTCACCTGGGCAACCCGCAGCAGGCTCCAGACCGCTCCCGTAACGATCAGGAATACGACCATTGAAATCATCACTTCGACGAGCGAAAAGCCTTTTTCGAGGTTACGGCCGTTGGTGGTTGTTTCGTGTTGCAAAATTCGATCTTCACGCATAGATTTTCCCCTAAACAGCAACGGCGTAGTCCGTCACAACCGTAGTTAAAACTTCCTGGCCCCGCATCTGGCCGACATAATACCTGATCGTAACGACCACGGTGCGTATTCTGACCGCGGCGGTGCCAGGTACCGGGCAATTCGGCGACGGCCTGTCCGGATCGCATTGGTCCGTGATGACGATCTCACGCGTATACCCCGAAACGACTCCTCCCGAGTCATCCGCTGTTCCAAGAACTTCGTCCGCTCCGGCATCCGCCATGACATTCTGTTCGCCGTTCACAAATAATCCACGCGGAATGTTGTTAACGTCGGGGTTGCTGCCTACGTTGCCGATGGTTATCCACCCAAGACGGTTCGGGTCGGTTTCTTTCAGCGACATTATAGATTCCATCGTGGATGCCGCGATCTGTTTGGCGTTCAACTGGCTTTCCTGACTTTTTGACCGGAGCACAGCCCCGGACAGCCCCGACATGAGCGCCAGGATCCCAACCATCAGGATCACAATAGCTACCATTACTTCGACATACGAGAAGCCAGCGGATGATGTGTCTTTCATATTTCTCCTGCTCTGTTACTGGAACGGTACGAATGCCGTGCCGTTATGCTTCCAATATCGGACAGCCCCACTGCCGCCAAAAATTGTAATAGCCCGTACTTCCGTTAATCGCGGCGTTAGGTCCGCTGAGTTGTAAGGTACCGTTTTCGGCGGCCACACGTATAAAGTTCCGCTTATTGGAATATCGGCGGCGTTTCGCACCGAACCGTCGCTTTTGAATCGCATGGACCAAACGCCGGCGGTGAACGCTACATCGGCGTAGTTTGGAGGATTCGGCTTCGTAACACCCGCCGGAGCCACATCCATTCTTATTTCATTGAACGGTTCCAGTGGGATGGTCTTAGCAAGGACATCGGTAGCCGCTCCGGCCTCGTCCGTCAAATGAACGACGGGATTTGCGGGGTTCGAAATATTTATGTCGAGGCGGATCGTTCGGCGTTTTGTCAGCGCGATCTGCCCGGCCTCCCGCATGAGGTCCATTATTTTAATCGCCTGATCCTCTGATTTGTAAAGCTTCCTGTATTGGTAAAGATACGGAATGGAAATCGCGGTTAGTATTGAAACCACGCCCAGGGCAATTACAAGCTCGATAAGCGAAAATCCGCTCATTCGCTTTCGCGTGGAGGCGCCAATACGGCCAATTTCGATATCACTGGGTGACATAATCATGGTAATTATTCGGCTATACGTTCAGATTCGCTTTGGAGGCGACTGCTGAAATTTTTGATGGGTTACCCGTTAAATCGGGAACTTATAGGAAAGAAATGACAAAGGGAAAACATATTCCAATAAAATTTTACATTGTTGATCTATGAAAATCAATATAATTGTTTGCTTCTCTTTGCTAATTATTTCGGATAGAATGGCAACAAATCCGATTCGCTCAGCGTAAAACCTTCTCTGAATGTCCGAAAAGTCTTCACCTTCAAAGAAACAAATTTCACCCGATTGGCTGGTTCAGGGAATACTCACAAAGATCGGAGACACATTCGACCGTTTGACCGGCCGCGGATGGAAACCTTCGAGCAGCCTTGCAACAAGCGAGCTGATTGAGCGGCTGAAACGGCTGATCGACGCCGAGGCACGCGAATCGGACGATAAGCGACGTTTTGTCCCTCACAACATCAAACTGAAAATGCAGTGGGACAAATTTTCGACCGATTCCGAAGATTCGCTTCGGAAGCTTGAAACCGAGCTGCTGACCGCGCTGGTGGACCACATAAACGATAGACGCTATTATACCTATGCTCCAATTACGCTTGAGGTTAAGCCTGATTACTTCACAACCGGCGTGAAGCTTTTTGTCGGTTTCGAAAAATCGGATGAGGACGACCGCGAAACGGCGATTGACGTTTCGATCCCGGGCTTGAAAGATGCCGCTTCTGCTCATATCATCGAGATGCCAGCGGTGACAAGCCAAACCAAGGCTATTATACGATTCGATATTCAAGGGCGGTCGATACAAAAAGAACTGGCAATGGAAGCCGGAAAGAGACTCACGCTCGGGCGAACCAAGGAGAATGATCTTGCCGTGGACGACCCGAGCGTTTCCAAGATGCACGCGTCCCTTGTGCTGAACGGCGAAGGGCAACTTGTAGTCGCCGACACCGGCTCGACGAACGGAACTTTTATAGACGGCGAGCGTATTTCGTACGGAAAGGCGGTGGTGTTTTCATCTGGGCAGAAATTGAAGTTGGGTACAGTTGAGCTTGCGTTTGAGATACTCGAACGGCCCGTGCAAATAGAGTCAGAACCAGAACTTGAATTAAACGAGCCGGAGGCTTATAAAGTGGGTGAGTTTGAGTTCACGATGAAGGTCGACAACCCTGCCGCGCCAGAATCGCAAATGCCTGCCGCGGAAACTGTCGCAAGTATCCCGATTCCGGAAACCGCCATCGTAAATCCTGATGTCGTCGAAGTTCCGAAGCCGACCGAGCCTAGTATTGATGTGAATTTACCCGACGACGAGCAGCCGAGATCTAAATAATGCTTAGTTTTCTGCTTCAGATTGATTGGAACAAATACCGGCCTGAAAATCTGTTTGGCGGACAGGTTCTGGAACGCACACCGGCGGGCCTGAGCATCGTCTTCATAATCGGCGTCGGGATTTTGATCGGGTTTTTGATCCTCACATTCTTCGACAATTTCAGCCGACCAAAATTCGTTTTTGAACGAGACCTGCCGCGTGAGGTCAAGCGAAAACTAACACAGACGATAGCGAACCGCAGTATTCGCGTATGGCAGTTTGTCTTTATTTTGCTTGCTTTTTCCGTGTTCGGCTTCCAGGTTTACTGGACGTATTATGCCGACGATTCAAACGAGCAGTTTCAAGCTCTCGCATACAAGGACCTTCGAAACCGCAGGACGACGGCGGCTTCCCTTCGCGGCTGGATGCTCGACCGTACCGGCAAACTCGGAGCCGCGCTTGCTTATTACAAGGTCAACGGCAAAGGCGAGATCGACCGCACGTTTCCTCTCGAAAAGGAAATGGCCCATTTGCTTGGAACCGAGCGTGGCACGCCGGGACTCGAACGCACGCTCTACATAATGGACGCCGACCCGATGCCCGAAGCCTGGGAAATCCTCACAAAGTATAAAAAGCCGGAGCCGGAGCGTAAAGATGTCCGCATAACTATCGACCGCGACCTGCAAGCCTATGTTGCCAAGCAGCTCGAAGGCAAAAAAGGCGGAATTGTCGTGCTAAACCCGCAGACAGGCGACGTTCTCGCGATGTACTCGAATCCTTCTTACAGCTTGAACGAGGCCGGGACGCTCGAAGGCTACTTGAACCTCGAGGCCGACAAGGAGAATAAGCCGCTTTTAAATCGAGCGACCCGCGAATTTTATATTCCGGGCTCGACGTTCAAAACTTTTACGATGATCTCGGCATTTCGTGCGGGACGGACCGACCTGACATTTCCAGGCCGGCCGGCACCGGATTGTTACACGCCGTTCAGGGGTTCCAAGCCGATATGCGACGCCGGCGGCAGTTGCCATGCCTGCTCCGAAAACATTCCTCTCAGAGAAGCTTACAAAGTTTCCAGCAACCAATTTTTCGCCCAGCTTGCCAATGGTCTGGGACGCGACAGGATGGCCGAAACCGCACGAATATTGGGAATCACTCCAACCGAAACTCCGGAAGAGGCTTTGCAGCAGGGATATTTTGCGGACTTTTGGAACGCGAGTAATAGGCGAATCGCAAATTCGATTGCGCCTGCCCGGTCAACCATCGTGACGGGAAAAAAACTCTCGCTTTTCGATTTCGGCCAGGAAGGAATGGGACAAGGAATGGCTGGACAGATGACGCCGTTTCAGATGGCATTGATCGCGTCGGCCCCGGCAAATTTACAGGGAAAGCTGATGAAGCCGAAAATCGAAGCAGATATTCAGCCGCAGATGTTCTCGCAAGTTCTCACGCCGCAGCAGGCGGCCGTAATGCGCGAGATTATGTCAACCGTGACCGAGGAAAGCGGCGGAACGGGTGGCCGAGTAAAAGCAAAACTGGCCGGGACAGGTATTGTTAGCGGAGGAAAGACGGGTACGGCGGAGAAGGATAACGTTCCCAGATACGATAAAAACGGGAAACGCGTGACTATTACGAAAAGGAAGAAAGACGAAAACGGCGAGTGGATAGAATACCAGGAACCAATTTTTCATCGCCGGACAGACGGCTGGTTTATCTGCATCGCTCCGCTTGAAAATCCGCAATTGGCGATCGCCGTCGTGATCGAAGATATTGGTGGTGGATACGGCGGCACGACCGCCGCCCCAATAGCCGCCGATGTTATTTTGAAGGCACGGGAGCTTGGGCTTCTAGGGGACAGATACAGGCCAAAAGCTGCGGCACCTGCTCCAAGGAAACGGAGACAGTAGGGCCGGAACGCAAGCTCCTGGGAACGCTGGAGTCCTCGCATGCATGAGCGTGAAACGCGAAAAAAAAGGTCGAACGCTGAAGTCAATTCGGCCGCCATCGCGGCCGCGCAAGCAAGGATGCTTGCGTTTCAGTCGGTACTAAGAAATTGAAAAACCGTACTTCATCACATTTCTTCATCCTGATATTGATCGTCTTTTTGGCGATGATCTCGCATTACGCGATCTACTACGGCGGTTTGATACGCGGGTACGAGGCATCTATTTATACCGCGGTACGGAATATCGGGCTGCTAAGCCTCCTCGCCGTTCTGCCGGTTTTCTTAAAGAGATTAGCGAAGTTTGAGGGAAATTGGACGGTTTACACCACAGCCGTTTTGTTGTTTTCTATCGGTTTAACCATTCAATACAGGCTGTTTAGCGATCCCGAATATATATCTCGAAAAGACAAGGCGGAAGCACGGCAGCAAAAGATAAAGACTCTCCAGCTTCATTATATTCAGGAAAACTACTTGGCCGAAAAGAAACAAATGATGGGTCTTCCGCCGTCGCCACCGTCGCCAGTGGATCTCTCGAGCGAAAAGCCTACGCCGTCAGCCGAAGAGCTTGGAAGCGTACTTGTGTCGGGAAAGACCGTCAATCCGATTCTTGGCATCATTGGGCTGATTGGAGCCTTCCTGCTGCTAAAAAGGGATCGAGTTCTGGAATTGCTCCAACGAAATGGTTTTTTGATTGTCTTGCTGACCCTCGGTCCGCTTTTTGTAGCGGCTGTTTGGTCGCGGGCAGGTAAGTTCGGCGGTAATTTGACGCCATGGGAGCTTGCGAAGATCCCGTTTTTGATTGGTTTTGCCGCGATCCTTGCGGTCCTCTACAAAAATCTTGCGAAAACCTATTGGGGTATTCCGCGGGCAAAGGATGTCGTACCGCTCGTTTTCATGGCGATGCTTCCCTTCCTGCCGTTTTTTGTGCTCAAGGACTTCGGTCAGATGATGGTCTTTAGCGGCGTTTACGCAACGCTTTACCTGATCGCGGTTCGCCGATTTTCGCAGCGTTTCGTGCTTGTTGGAAGCGTGATGCTTTTGGTGGGCATACTTGTCGTTGGTGCCCTGCCCGAGAAAACGCAGGAAAGAATACCGCTTCTGCCTACGCTGGCCGGGCCGGTCAAACAGGTCTTGCCGAATCGTATTCAGCAAAGGTTCCACCTTTGGCTTGACGGCTTTAATCCGCCGACGCCTGAAACCTCGTGGTGGAAGGAAGATTACGACGACTATTACAAAAAGCTTGTCGACGAAAGCGCCAAAAAAGGCGTGAACATCCCGCAGATGCTTGCCGAAGATCCCCATATGCAAAAGACAATCAATATCGATGCGTGGTTTGATGTGCTTGCGTTTCAGCCCGCACAGGCAACTTTCGGCCTCGCATCCGGTGGAACGACCGGCCGCGGTTTAGGTCTTGGCTACCCGGAATTGATACCGGTGGCGGACTCCGATTATATTTTTGCAGCGCTCGCCGAAGAACTTGGACTTTTCGGCGGTTTGTTGTTAACCTTTGCGCTAATTGTATTTGTGAGCGCGGGGATTCGAACTGCACTGGATTCGAGGGACATGTTCAGCAAGCTCTGCTGCATCGGGTTAGCGGCGTTTATCGGCTTTCAGGCGTTGGTAAACATTGGCGGTATTACGAGAGCTTTGCCGATGACCGGGATCACCTTGCCATTTGTCAGCCACGGCGGCTTTTCGTTGATAACCAGCTTTGTGATGCTCGGAATGCTGATGGCCTTTTCACATCGCAATGCGGTTGACCGGCGGCAAAATAATATTCAGGCATTACCCTAGCTCACTTTCATTAACTTAAAGTATTTATTATCCTTTTAGGATCGCAATATTTTCCTTACGGATAGGAGAAAAGATGATGATGATGAATGGCGATCAGTTTACTTCGGCAGCGGTAAGCGATCGGGGGCTTAATGAAAGCAGGCCGCAAAACGAGGATTCATATCTCGAACTTAGCCAATATGGCGTCTTTGCAGTTGCCGACGGCGTCGGAGGTGCTCAGGCGGGCGAAGTTGCGTCGCAAATGGCCGTCGAGATAATTGGTGAGGCGTTCATTAATATAGGCGACGATTCGGATCCCGAAGATACGATGCGGATCGCTATCGAACGTGCTAACGGTGCGATCCATCAAATGTCTCAGGATCTTCCGCAACTGGCTTCGATGGCTACTACGCTTGTTGCCCTTCACGTGGCGGGTGACATTGCGACAATTGCCCATGTAGGTGATTCGCGGGTCTATCGGGTCGATGCAACCGGAAGGATATTTCGCGAAACGGACGACCATTCCGTTGTCGAAGAAGAGGTTAGAGCGGGCCGCATGACGCCGGAGCAAGCCCTTGTTCACCCAAGCCGGAACGTCATCAGCCGTGCTTTGGGTGCCGAAGATACGGTTGATCCGGACATAAAGATGGTGATCGTGCATCCGGCGACCACATTCCTTCTCTGCTCGGACGGCATCACGAGGCATATCGACGATTCCGAGATCGAAACACTTTTGGCGTCGGACAGCGAGCCTTCGGAAATATGCGAGAAGATGAAGGAGATCTGCTACGGACGCGGTGCCGAGGACAATTTGACCGCCGTTATTGTTAAGTTTCCGGGTGAAAAGCATGCCCCTGCCGAAGACTCCGATGCTGAATCGGAGCAAGTCACGGTTGCGGCCGCCCGGCCACCGTTCGACTCGCTCGTCGAGGCCGATGATGGAATATCCGGCGATACGATAGACATTGTAGAAGACATCGAAATTACAGAGGATGAGCCTGAAGACGCAGAGTCTATTCTTGAGGCGACTACTCCTGTTGAAGAAAAGGACGACGGTGCCTATTTACTTGAGAATCCGGAAGATATCTTTGCCGACGAGCCGGCATCGGAAACCACAGACACCTATACCTCGTCAAGCGTAATTGTTCCCGCGCAGGAAGAACTAACCACCGACCCTGAGCCAACCCGGACCGTTTCGAGCTATGAAAGTCCCGAAAAGAATAGCGGGCTTTTTGGTAACGCCGCCTCGATCATCGGGTTGCTGATAATTGGTGCTGTGATTGGTGCGATTGGCTCATATTTTTTGCTCGGAGCATATCTTACGCCGGCCGTGGGGCCACCGGTAATCACTGAACAAAAGAGCAATAACGTTCCGCTGACGGCGTTTGAGGAAACCAGGCGATTGGTGGACGCCGATCCGGTAAAATATTTGAATGCCAACGCTGCCAGCCCACAGGACGCGGACGATTACTTTTGGTTGGGACGGGCTCTCCTTCTTACTGGAAAACCGATCGAAGCGAAGAACCAGTTCATTCAGGCAAAGAACCGCCTTGCGCAGGTTGAGGCTTCGAATGCGAGGACGATGGCAGCAGAGATCGCTATGGCCTTGGCGATAATCGACAACCCGCAGGCCTCCCAGGAATTTGCCAAAGAAGTAGCTGCGTCAGCTTTGGCAACGCCGGCGAATGCTAACTCCGGATCGAACACGGCTCAACCACAACGCTAGGTCGAGTTATTAGATCTTTGCCGAACGGCTTCGAACAGAATTATCCCGGCTGAGACCGCGAGATTCAGGCTTTCTGCGCCGTTTTGCATTGGAATGACTATCTTTTCTTCGACCATCTCCAACGCCTCGCGGCTCAAGCCATGGGCCTCTGATCCGAACATCACCAGACGCGGCAAGTTCCAGTCGATCTCGGTATAGGCGATCTTCGCTCCTATGTCGGCGGCTGTCGTGAGAAGCTTGTGTTCGCGTGACCACGAGACAACATCCACCAGATCGGCATTCTCCCAAACCGGAAGGCGAAGATTAGAACCCATCGCGGACCGCAAAGCCTTCGGCGAAAACACGTCCGCGGAGCCTTTCGAAATAATAATTCCCGCAACTCCGGCCGCTTCCGCCGTTCTAAATACAGCACCTAGATTGGACGGGTCGTTGAGCTCGTGGAGAAACACCACCAGTGCCCGACCCTTTGTTTTTATATTCTCTTCAATCGCCGCTAAGCCTGCTTTGGGACGTTCGGCGATGAGAACGACTCCCTGCGAATTAGCCGTGTCAGCAACGGATCGAAACAGGCTGTCCGCGACTTCGGATATGCGTACATTTCTCGCATGCAGCGTTTCGATCAATTCCCTGCCGCGTGCTGTATCTCCAAACAGTGGAGTGACGAAGCAATCAATAACGCTCAGCCGGGACCGCAACGTTTCCTCCGCAAGCCGGAGGCCTTCAATGAAAATCAGGCCGTCAATCTTGCCGTCGCGAACCTTGCGTGCGGTGACGAGCTTTGCGTTGTCTCGGCTGGATATTTTCGTTATCTCGTTCATCTGCATCATTGTTTTAACATTTATCGAGGTTTACGCTAAAATGGCGTAACATTTATGAAACCCGAAACCCGTGTAAAAAACAAACTTGAGCGCTTGAAAGAAAAATCACTTCTTGCCGAGGAAGGTGGCGGGAAGGCCCGTATCGAGAAGCAAAAGGCAGCAGGCAAAATGACAGCTCGTGAGCGAATCGATTTCTTTCTGGACGAAGACAGCTTTGAAGAATTCGACAAGTTTGTCGTACATCGCTCAACCGATTTCGGACTTGAGGAGCATAAGTTTCCCGGGGACGGAGTAGTGACTGGCCATGGATTGGTAGATGGACGCGAGGTTTTTGTTTTTGCACAGGATTTCACCGTTTTTGGCGGCTCGCTTTCGGAAACGCACGCGCAGAAGATCTGCAAGATAATGGACATGGCGATGAAGACCGGTGCGCCGGTCGTCGGGTTGAACGATTCGGGTGGGGCGAGAATTCAGGAAGGCGTCGTGTCTTTGGGCGGCTATGCGGATATTTTCCTGCGCAACACGCTGGCGTCCGGCGTAGTGCCGCAGATCTCCGCGATCATGGGGCCGTGCGCCGGCGGCGCGGTCTACTCGCCGGCCATCACGGATTTCATCTTCATGGTCGACGGCACGAGCTACATGTTCGTGACCGGTCCGGACGTGGTCAAGACCGTGACCAANNGGCGGCGCCGTCTACTCGCCGGCCATCACCGATTTCATCGTGATGGTGAAGGCCACGAGCTACATGTTCATCACCGGCCCCGACGTGATAAAGACCGTCACTCACGAGGAAGTGACCAAGGACGAGCTTGGGGGTGCTATGACGCATAACGCTAAGTCCGGTGTCGCTCATTTCGCGGCCGATTCGGATGAACATGCGTTGCGATTGACGCGTGAATTGCTCTCGTTCGTACCTTCAAACAACATGGATGACCCGCCGTTTGTGTCGACGGCAGACCCGGCAGATCGTGCTGACGTTGCGTTGAATTCGATGGTTCCTGAGTCGTCTAATCAGCCTTACGATATCCGCGACATCATCAATAATGTCGTTGATGACGGCTATTTTTTTGAAGTTCAGGAGCATTACGCTCAGAATATTGTTATCGGTTTTGCACGGCTGGGCGGATTTTCGGTTGGCATCGTCGCGAACCAGCCGGCATTTCTCGCTGGCGTGCTCGACATCGATGCGTCTGTAAAAGCCGCAAGATTCGTGCGGTTTTGCGACTGCTTCAATATTCCGCTCATCACATTCGAAGACGTACCCGGATTTCTGCCGGGTGTGAACCAGGAACATCTTGGCATCATCCGGCATGGAGCGAAACTTTTGTATGCGTTTGCCGAGGCCACAGTGCCAAAGATCACGGTCATTACGCGAAAAGCTTACGGAGGAGCGTACTGCGTTATGGCCTCGAAACACATTCGAACGGACATCAATTTTGCCTGGCCGACCGCGGAAATCGCCGTGATGGGAGCCGAGGGAGCAGTAGGAGTTCTGTATCGAAAAGAATTGGCTGACACGACCAATCCCGAAGAAAACCGTCAGAGAATTGTCAATGAATTTTCCGAGAAATTCGCTAACCCGTATATTGCGGCCGAACACGGCTTTATCGATGAGGTGATCGAACCGGCTCAGACCCGTCCGAAACTTATCCGGGCACTTTCGCTGTTACAGAACAAGGTCGACACAAATCCGCCAAAGAAACACGGCAATATTCCACTCTAAAATTTACTTTAACTGTCTGGGGCTAGACAGTTGAAGTAATACTTGCGGTTTTGCGGAGCGGCTGCCCACCAATTAATCGAACTTACCGATAATGCCGGAGCCAACTTTACACCGACCGACATGGGCCGAGATCAATCTCGGAAATCTATCGTTCAATCTTGATTCGGTACGCAAGTTTATTGGCGAGGAGATCGCTTGTATGGCGGTTGTTAAAGCCAACGCTTACGGCCACGGGGCGGTCGAGTGTGCAAGGCGGCTCGAAGCGGACGGCATAGATTGGTTCGGCGTTGCACTGCCCGAAGAAGGTGTCGAACTGCGAAACGCCGGCATCCGAAAGCCGATACTTTGTCTTGGCAGTTTTTGGCACGGTCAGGAGGGCTTATTGCTTGAGCACGGTCTGACACCAGTCGTTTATGGGCTCGAAAACGCGGAGTGGTTTAATGCGGCAGCAGGAAGAAAAGCTCAAAAGGCTGATATCCACATTAAAGTCGATACGGGCATGGGACGAATCGGTGTTCGATTTGAGGAGATCGCCGAATTTATCGGACAACTCAAGACGTTTTCGAATCTGAACGTTGAAGGCGTGATGACGCATTTTGCGGTGGCAGATAAGCTCGACGAAAACGCTTTTACCGGCGAGCAAATTCGTAAGTTGAATGAGTCGGTGGATATCTTTCGCGAAAATGGTTTTCGACCGAAGTATGTAGATATGGCCAACTCGCCCGGTACGGTCGCACACCCAGATTCGCGAGGCAATATGGTACGTCTCGGCGGTGTGCTTTATGGGCTTGGCGGCGATGTTTTACCGAGAGAAATCGAAAAACCAGAGTTGAAACCGGTGCTATCGCTTATCACTCGGATCGTTCATATCAAACAGGTGCCGCCCGGCACAAGTTTGGGCTACGGACGGACATTTGTGACGGACCGCGATTCGCTTATCGCTACGATTCCTATCGGCTACCAGGACGGGTATCCCCGTGTGCTTTCCAATCGCGGCCATGTAATAATCAATGCCGCTTACGCTCCGGTAGTCGGACGTATCTCCATGGACTGGACGATCCTTGATGTAACCGCAGTTCCCGATGTAAAGGTCGATGATCGTGTCATCCTTATCGGCGAGCAAACCGGTTTTTCTATAAAAGCCGAGGATCTGGCCGCTGAAACCGGCACCATTTCGTACGAGATAACCTGCGGTATCGGCCACCGCGTGCCGCGGCGTTATGTTAATTGAAACTGATGAAAAACCTCTTTGTCGGAAGGCCAATGCGTTAGAATAGTAGTGCCGTAACCCGACCACCAAAAAGGGAGGAATCAAAATTGAATTATCCACTCGAATTATCGTTCAAGCTTCTGGCTCTTGCCAGCCAGATCTATATCCGCGATGCTAACGGCCAATTGCTCGGCTACGTCAAACAAAAACTCTTCAAGCTGAAAGAGGACATCAACATCTTTGCGGACGAAAGCCAGACGCGGCAATTGTACAACATCAAGGCCGACCGCGTGCTCGATTTTTCCGCTAAATACAATTTTACCGACGCGTCCGGGAATCATCTTGGCTCGATAAAACGGCAAGGGATGCGGTCTCTATGGCGGGCAAACTACGACATTTTCGATGCTGCTTCGAACCAGACAATGAAGATCAACGAGGAGAACGGTTGGGTTAAGGTGATTGACTCGCTGGTCGGCGAGATCCCGGTTGTTGGGATGTTCACCGGATACTTTTTCAATCCGTCGTACCTTGTTTCGCGGATTGACGGGACTCCGATAGCAAGACTTCAAAAGCAGCCGGCATTTTTTGAGGGTAAGTTCCAACTTTCGGCTCTGACGCAGCTTTCCGATGACGACGAAGTGCGGGTTTTGCTGAGCGCTTTGTCGATGACATTGCTCGAAAGATCGCGCGGTTAAAAGTTCGATGCATTCGCGACAAACCAGATAGAGATCTTGATCAATGGAGTTCTTCACAACAGACGAGTGGGAGACATTTTTCCGCAAGCTCTATCGCAAAATCGATTCCACCGACCTGTTTAACCGGGCCGCACAGGTTGCGTTTTATTTCTCCTTCGCGTTTTTTCCGCTGCTGCTGTTTCTTGTAACGCTCGTTGGAATCGTGTTGGGAAGCACCGACAGCCTAAAACGCGAGCTTTACAGCTATCTTTTCCAGATAATGCCGGCGTCCGCGTTCGATCTGGTTCATAAAACTCTGGACGAGATCATCGAAAATAGCTCAGGCGGTAAATTAACTATCGGCATTTTTATAACGCTTTGGTCGGCGTCCGCGGGCGTCGACAGCCTCCGGAGCACCTTAAACGAAGTCTACGAATTGAAGGAAACGCGCTCGTGGTGGAACACAAAGCTACAGTCGCTGGTGCTGACACTTCTTTTCGTCGTACTGCTTGCGATGGCATTGATCGGCGTATCGTCCGGCTGGACGATATTCGAACATTTGTTACGCGCGGTTGGGCTTACGATCACATCGCCGCTGGTCCTTGTCGGTCTCCAATGGACAATACTGCTGGTTGTGTTATTGTTCGCGACAGAGATCATCTATAGCTGGGTGCCGTGTTACCGAAAATTCAGATGGCGGTGGATCACAACCGGGAGCGTAATCGCGATCGTTTTGTGGGTGATGTTTACCGGCGGTTTCCGGGCTTACCTTCGATATTTCAACACGTATGACCGGGCCTACGGGTCGCTCGGCGCCGTGATTATCTTGATGTTGTGGATGTTTCTCAGCGCAATGACGATTCTCATCGGCGGAGCTATAAACTCTGTTCTCAGAGAAATGTCGGAGAGCAAATCACAGGACAGCACGTCGAGTGTAGCCGAGACGGGCCATGATTCGACACGAGAAACCAACTAACAGCTTTACTTTCACATATTTATGAGCAATACTTAAAGTATTGATGGAACTATGGAGGTCACTGGCCTACCTACCTAATTTATGTCATTAATGCTAAAGGAAATCGCGGAGCAGCCGGAAGTTTTGCAACGCACAATCGAAGGCGAAAGCGAGAAGGTCACAAAGCTCGGTGATTTTTTGCGTAAAAAGGACATTGATCTCATCGTGCTCGTCGCCCGCGGCAGTTCGGACAACGCCGCGCTTTTTGGACGATATTTGCTTGAGGTGACGACCGGTATCCCGGTTTCCCTTTCGGCCCCGTCGGTCTTTACGCTTTACAACGCTGAGTTACGACTTAGTCGAGCACTTGTTATCGGTGTTTCGCAATCCGGCGAGGGTGTGGATATTAATCTTGTGTTGGAGCGTGCCAAGAAATCGGGTGCATATACGCTCGGTATCACAAACGAGGCCGATTCAACCATGGCGAAGATCGCCGACGAGTCTTTAATAATCCACGCCGGCCGCGAAAAGTCGGTTGCCGCCACCAAGACATATACCGGCCAGATGCTGCATTTTTATATGCTCGCGTCCGCTCTCGGCAACCAACGACTCGACTATCATAAGATACCGGAATTTGCAGAACAGGCTCTTAAGCTACAGCGGGAGGTAGAGCAACTCGTTCAGCGATATGTATTTATGGAAAACTGTGTGGTTGTCGGACGCGGTATGAACTACGGCAATTCGTACGAGCTGGCGTTAAAGCTAATGGAGACGTGTTACGTGGTGGCGGAAAGATTCTCGTCAGCGGATTTTTTCCACGGGCCGCTGGCCATAGTGGAAAGACGCTTTCCGGTGGTTTTGTTTGCTCCGGTCGGCGTTACGCAGCAAAGCAATCTCGATCTGCTTGGCCGTTTGCACGAGCTGCACGCNNCACGCGGATTGTATGTCGATAACAAACGACCCTCGGATCGCCGCAGCCTCATCGCGAAGTCTTATACTGCAAGCCGAGATCGACGAGTTTCTCTCGCCAATTCCCTTTATCATTCCGGCCCAGCTTTTTGCGGCGTATTTGTCTGAAACAAAAGGCCTCGATCCGGATTCACCGCGATCGCTGACGAAAGTAACCACAACAATTTAATAACGAGCGTTAGAGATCCGACACAGCCCTCAGAAGTGCCTCGCGCATCTCGCCCGCGGTGCGCCATCTGAGGTCGACCTGTTTGGCAAGTGCTGTCTCAAAAACGGCCGCGACTCGCAGCGGTACCTCAGGAACGCGGTTTCCGATAGGAATTATCGGCTTTTCAAAGATGGCTTTAACAGTTTCGGAAATGCCGGCATTCGGGCTGATGTCCAGGGCGTGCGCTCCGGTTATAAGGCTGTAAGCGGTCATTCCGATTGCGTAAATATCGGACGGCGGGCGGACCTCTTTAAAATCCCTTACCTGTTCGGGCGGCATATAGGCGATAGTTCCGGCGACGTCGCCGACCATCGTCACGCCGCTCATACCGGTTTGTTTATAGCTTTTGGACAACCCGAAATCGGTCAATTTCGCTATATAATTTGGGAAATGCCCGTCAACAAGGATATTTTGCTCTTTTATGTCGCGGTGAACGAAGCCTTTGCCGTGGGCAAAATCCAGGGCTGAAAGAGTTTGCTCAATTATCTTGACGACTTCCTTGTAGTTGAGCTTTCCGCCCCGGTGTTTGGCAAGCTTCGAAGCATCCATGCCGCTGACATATTCGGTCACGAGGTAGACGATGCCGTTGTGCGTGCCGTGTTCGATGTAGCTGACAATATGTTCATGCCTAAGAGACGAAGCAACCTCGATCTCGCGCATAAAGCGTTTCAGCGACTGGTCGCTGACGGCGACCTCGGGCAAAAGCGTCTTGATGGCAACTGCCTGTCCGTCACGTTCCGAGCGTGCAAGCATGACACTGCCCATGCCACCCTGTCCGAGGACGCGCATCATCTGATAACCAGGAATCGGCTGCGGATTTTGTCGCAATTTTTCGCGGCAAGCATCACAAACGAACGAGAGTTTCGCATCGGGCCGCGAAGCCTCAGCCGACGAAGGAACACCGCAATTCAAACACAAAACGGTGATCAACGACGGTTCGGTCTTTCCATCGATTTTTAGCGTACCCAGCGGGAATTCGCTTTGATCGGCCGTGACCTCTACTTCAAGAACAGTTTCACCGCCCTGAATACGGTCTCCATGCTTCAAATGTGCAGTTTCGACGCGAATGCCATTGACAAACGTGCCGTTTGTGGAGCTTAGGTCGCGAAGAAAGCACTGCGGCGGGGCAATCTCGAGAATACAATGATGGCGTGAGAAAAAACGGTCGTGCGGCAAGCAAAACTGTGCGTCCTCACTTCGCCCTATCATGAAGGTGTCGTGCTGTTCAAATGTGAAGTCGCGTCCGGTCTGAGGCCCGGCGACGACATGTAGAGTTACACGCATCAGCTAAAAAGTATCTAATTCTGAGTAGGCATATGGGCGTTCGTTTATAAATTAGGCAAAATGAGGGCAATGCCGTAAATGATTATAAACAATAAATAGAGCGCGAGGAAAACGGAGCCTACCACTNNATCGCAAATCCGCGCCCGCCATTAGTTTGCGGATTCTTCTTGATCTGCGACAGGGCTATGAAACCCGTGATCAAGGCGGCGGGCGAAAGCACCAGGCCCATTGAGCAGCACCAGCCAATTGTCATACTACCGATCCCCAATCCAAGCGAAACGATCGCCAGCGTTTGATTTGGCGAAACACTCAACGGATATTGAGCGAACTGTTGGGGTAAACCTTGTCCTGGGGCCTGATATTGAACTGGCGAAGCGTGGGACGGCCAATTCGTTTCGCTTGTCACGCGTGGCGATTTAAGGAATTCCGTGGGCGGCGAATCATCTACGAAGCTTGGCGGAGCGTTCTGAAACAACGTCTGCGGTGCGTCATCGGCCAGATAACTCAATAACTCGCCGTCATTAAGACAGAAGTTTATCGCCTGGTCCGTGTAGGTTTGTCCGCACCGTGGACATTTTTTCATAGAATTCTAACAGAATCCGCGAGTTACTTGGCAATCTGGAGTTTCTTGAAGCCGATATTCACCGCGTCGCCCGAGTAAAGACCGACAACTCCGCCCTTGTAGCCGTATGTATTCTTGATGGACGTGACCATTTCGCCATTGATGTAAAGCTCGATACGCTCAGGTTTGTCGCGAACCTCTAGTGTGTTTTCCTCGGAGCCGCCGTTTATGGCCGAGGAGCTGGTCCATGCGATTACATCGATTTCTTTTCCGGGTGCATGCCGAGCAACGCGATATTTCTGTTTCTTAGAATCTATAATGAACGCGTAACCCTTCTCAAGCGGTGTCGGATCGCTGTGAAACACGATCCCATAACCGAGGCTCGAATCCGCATCGTCGACATTCCGGAGGATAACTGACGTGCTTGCCGATTCCGTCGTATAGTCGGCCGGGGCCGCCACAACATAGTAATAGCCTTTCTTCTTGGAACTCATAAAAAATTCGCCATTGGTGAATTCGGTGTTTCCGTACATCGACGTTTTGCTTACCCACTTGGAAAGGTCGATGACCTGCACGTCCTTGCTCTCAAAAGGAGTCAGACTGGGTGTCGTCCGGGTACTTGGAGACGGGTTCGGCGTTGGACCGCCATTCCGATTTGTGTCGAGCGATGCTATGTAAACCAAAAACGCCGCTCCGCCGCCGCCGCACAACAAGACCAACACTCCCAGAATTCCAAGCACCCAAATCCAGGCCTTCGACGATTTCTTCGGCTGCATCGAGTAGGCGGCCGGACTACCGTAAGAGCTTTGAACTCCCGNNGTCCGTATACCTGGCCTGATTTATCATCACGGTTTCGGGCAACTGATCGCCGGCCAGCGTCAGAATCGAGCCGTCATCCAGACAAAAATTCAAGCCATCGTCTGAATACGTTTTGCGGCATGTTGGGCAAATTTTCATCGCTTTCCCGTTAATGTCTCACGGACAAATATCGGATTTTTGACATTATACGCATTTGCCGCCGGAAATGCGACCGGTGTTAAGTCTGGATGCCCGGGCGTGCGACCTGTCCCGCGTACTGCGCCCCTTTTCCTGTTTGGCGCGCCACACAAAGAATCAAACATTTCACGCAACGCTCGCAAAGTACGCGAAGCAAGAAGAGAATGAATATCCAATATTAACAGGAACTTTTTCTAAACGGATGATGCAATTTATCAGGAGTTAAGGTCTTTAGGTAATCCGTGTTCAAGCCAATTCCACGCGATTGTCACAGGAACTCTTGTTTCACTTTATATTGAGCAGCTGCCAAAATCTTCCCAAAAAAATAATCAGGGTATTTCAGCAATTATTTATCGGCAAAAAACCAACTGATCGATGTGGAATTAAAGCATCGGTACTTCTTCACGTGATTCTCTAAGCTCCATTTTCTGGCCTGTGCGCCACACGTCGACAAATGGCGTCTGCTTTACGCGGATCTCTTTTTCCCCAGTTTCGCCGCCTTCCACCGTGACTTTGAGCGTTACGACCGGAGTCTCGACGGGAATCTCAACGGAGTCCGCGAATGAGACGCTCAAGTCCGTACTGACTCCTGACCGGTGATAAACTTCCCGTCCGTTTACCCTAATTGAAACATTGTCGTCGTTGAAACCGTCTCGAAGTTTGACATGCAATTTCATAATTATCCTCACATCGGATTAACGATAAATTAAATTCGGGGTCGGCCTTGGCCGCGCCAAGCACGACCCCGTGAGCAATATTAACAGAAAGTTCGAGGAAATAACGCAGAGACGAGAGCCGCTATTTTCCTGCCGCCTTTGTTTTCATTCCGGTCATTGCGGCCAGAGTATCAAGAGTTTTCTTTGCCGCCTTATCATCGCCGGAGTCCTTCTGAACCATAGCAAGATTGGACAGCGTCATTTGGGTCGATACCGGATCGAGAACACCGGATTCTACCACNNACCACCGCGGAAAGCAAACCGGCGCTTTCTTCCGGCTTCGCCTCGCGTTCGATTATACGGTCGGTATTGTCCTCGGAGATCGTCTTGAACCTCCGTCCGGCGTTGATACCCAGGGCCAGCCGGGCATAATTCGCCATATCGTTCTTTGGGTATTTCTCCAGTACCGTGTTGAACGCGTCATTACCGTTCCGCAGATATTCCGAATCGGAGCCTAGCAGATATAGCAACGCGCCCTGATCCGACCCCATGAACAGGTCGGCCAGTTCCTCTTCGGCAGCGGTCACGGGATACCGCACACGAATATCGAGAATATCGGACAGCACTTCCGAACCATCCAGGGCCGCATATGCCGCGCGAACACGGTAGCGTCCCGGCTGGTCGAAATAGAAACCGGCCTTTCCGAAACCAATATACGCGCTGTCATTTGCCGCGTCGCCGGGAATCAATTCCCGTTCACCCTCGCCGACTATATGATCGATCAGCGGTTCGTACGCGACGACTTGCGCGTTCGGTTTTTCGATCACAACCTTTACGAGACCGCAATTCGGATGCAGCCACGGGTGGACGCGGCGGCGGCGGGTGTCTGCCGTTTCAAGGGCCAACTCGAGCACGACCGGTTCACCAAGGGCGAAGTTTGGCTTGTGCGTCGAAATGGTGAACCTCAAACCGGAATCGTCCCGAATCGGATCGGCCATCACTTCCTTGCCCAGGCCGGAACCGATTATGAAATTGCTTCCGCCCATCACGATATTGTTGCGGAATGCGTGACGCAGGTGAATGACCTCTTCGTTGTCGAACTGAAACGCGAAGTTTGCCCAGAAATTGGGTTCGCCTCCGGCTGGATAATTGAATGGATAATTCATCCACGACAGTGCGAGCGGCCTGCTTGGCACGGGTGGCGAAGCAAGATGCTTTTGCCAGGAATGAAGCAGATTGAAACAGTGGCCAAGTTCGTGCACGTATGTGTAGACCTGCAGCCGCAGTTTGTCCGCCGTCGTGCCGCCGATTCCCCGGTGGAAGACGGCGCATCCCTGTCTTTGCTTGCCCTGCTGGTCGAACATGATGCCATAGAGCCCCGGACCGAAATCATGGTTCTGCGCCACGATCAGCCAAACGGCCCACTGCGGCAGTTCCCGCCACAAGGAGAAGTGACGCTGCATCGAAGCATGCAGTTCCGCGTTGCTCCACGTCGCTCCCGCCTCGCTTATGTTGACCACGTCGCCGCCCGACGTGGGAATTAGCTGCAGGCCGGCTTCGGCATATGCCCCGACGACGCTCAGATTCCTGGCCGGGCCGCCGGAAGGAAGGGATCCGGTATTGTAGCTATTGAAGACGGGCGAGGCCACGTCCGAAACGCGATCGGTTTCTATCCGGACGGTACGGAAGTAGATCGATTCGAAAGCGCAGGCATAAGTCGCTCCTGGTGAGCCGCCGGTCGTGAAAAACTGCACCGTCGCCGGAGCCTGCGGCTGAAAGATGGTTCGCCGTGGAATTTTTACTTCCACGACCGGNNACCGGCGCTCCCGCCGCAAATGTGAAACTGCCAAGCCCTTTTATCGTAACTAACGCGGTTGACACCGTGATCACGGGCGAATTGACCACGAAAGAACCGAAATAGGTTGTCGTACCGCCGGAGACCTGGTAAAAATCTCCGCTTACACGTTTCAGTGGCCGTTTCCGGTCCACATCGACCCTAAGTTCCAGTTGAAATGCTCCGAGCGTTCCACGATAGCGGCCGCTAACAGGCCGTTTTAAAATGGGGATTATCGGCAACGGCAGAGCTGCCGGGGCGGCAGCTGCTGTTTCGCCACCGGACATCGAAGGATCTCCGGACGCTTCGTCAATTATTTCCGATGCAACCGTTTCCTCAACGGACGTCTCGCTAACCAAACTTTCCTCACCGGTTTCTTCGGTGAAAGTGGGATCTGAAATAGACATAAATTTACCTCCTACTGAGCAGCACTCAGATATCTAACGTCTTCTTTTTTAAAATCCTCGAAAACAGCGACTCTTATGCACTGTCCATCTTCATCACCTCCTTGTCTATAAGACTTTGTGTCTGACCGATCCAATAGCGGATCGCTATTCAACCGCGGATCAGAACCAAAAACTCCCGTGAATCCAGGGCGGATGGGCGGCAGGCATTCCACCCCTTTTCTTACTGCGAAAGGCGAAATTGACGGGCCTCATTTGGGCCTCTCAGGTTTTAGTTCAAGGCAAATTAAGGGGGAACGAGTTGCTGAACTCTGCTCGATTGTCCGGGCAGGTTTGCCGATCGCCGGATACCGCGAAAGGCGGCAGCGACGGAATCGTTTAGCTCGGTATCGAACTAGAAAGCTTGTGTGGTGTATTTTTCATCGTCTTATTACCGAATTCTCCAAAACAAGAGCGCACCGGATAGTGGGCCGGTCTCGCAGTGAGCAGTTCAAAAAGTCACGCGCCGAGAAGCGTTAGGGAATGTGACTCTTCGGGAGCATCCGTTGTTAATCGTAAAACCTCCTCTTGTGCGATATGCGCTTAGAAAACTGCGGGAATCGACGGGATCGGTGGAGAAGCCAGGGATTGACTCAGTTTCAGGCCGAAAAGGTTAAGGGCCAAGGTTAGGGGCATCGTGCCTCGAACCACTTAAAGTGCGATTGCTTCTATGCTTGAACGTAAAGATTATATACCCCATCCCGTTTTTTAACAAGATTTTTTTTTGCGTATTGCAGTTAGCACCTTCTATGCTCGGTTTAACCCGGATTATGCAATAGGTTGAGTTTTTGTTTGCTGTGGCGTGTCCGCCTTCGGCGGCTGAGGGTTATTGAGAATGGGAAACGGGAGTTTCTATTTACTTGTCTATGTAACTGAGGAGCATCCGCCAGGTCGCTTCGTTCGTTTTGCCGATCGGCCAGAAAAGCCCATTATCGCGGTGCTATAAAAGGCTGTAACCGC
>DLHV01000128.1 GCA_002483395.1 Chloracidobacterium sp. UBA7659
GACATCGTGCGCCTCGACGACCATTATGGGCGCAAGGGACGCACCGACTGAACATGAACCGGCAGAACCGTATTGCCGTTCCGCTGCTCGACCTGAAGCCGCAATACCAGGCGCTCAAGGCGGAGCTGGACGCCGCGATGCTGAACGTCGCGGCGTCGCAGATGTTCATCCTCGGCCCCGCGGTGCGGGACCTGGAGGAGACAGTGGCCGCCTATTGCGGCGCGAAGCACGGCATCGGCGTGTCGTCCGGCACCGATGCGCTGCTGATCGCGCTGATGGCCTGTGACATCGGCGTCGGCGACGAGGTCGTGACGAGTCCCTATACCTTCTTCGCGACCGGCGGCACGGTCGCGCGCGTCGGCGCGCAGCCGGTATTCCTCGACATCGATCCTGCGACCTACAACCTGCGCGTGGAGCTGGTGCGGGAATTTCTCGAGGCTGGATGCGAGCGCCGGGCCGGCGGTCTGTATAACCTCGAATCCGGCGGGCGCGTGCGCGGGCTGATGCCGGTGCACCTGTATGGCCAGCCCGTCGACATGGACCCGCTGATGCAACTTGCGCGCGAGCACGGACTCGTGGTCATCGAAGACGCCGCCCAGGCGATCGGTGCCGAAGAAAATGGCGTCCGTGCCGGTGCGATGAGCGAGATCGGGTGTTTCAGCTTTTATCCGTCAAAGAATCTGGGTGGTATGGGCGACGGCGGGTTTATGACAACAGACGATGATGAACTTGCCCGCAAGCTTCTCGCATTGCGTGTTCACGGGTCCGAGGAACGCTATTATCATAAGTGGGTCGGCCTCAATTCGCGTCTTGACGGCTTTCAAGGAGCGGTTCTTCGTGTTAAATTGCCGTATCTCGACGGCTGGTCGGATCAGCGCAAGACGAACGCCGACAATTATCGCAAACTTTTTACGGACGCGGGTCTTAATGAACAAGTCGGTTTACCATATGAGCGGGAGAATGTGCGGCACATTTACAACCAGTTCGTCGTCCGCGTGCCCGATCGCCGTGACGAACTGCGAGCTTATCTTGCGGGACAGGGAATCGGCACGGGTATTTATTATCCGGTATCGCTCCATTTACAGGAATGCTTTGAGTATCTCGGTTATAAAGAAGGAGATTTTCCCGAGTCCGAACGAGCCTCGCGGGAAACACTTGCTTTACCGATCTTTCCCGAATTACAGGCCGAACAGCAGGAGTACGTAGTTGAAAATATAGCGAAATTCTTCTTGACCTGAGGTAGCCGGATTGTCTTTGCCGATCACAATTCTTAACGCGAGAAACAAAACGGGGAGAATAGCGCTCATCGGCGTGATATTGGGTGCACTGGTGTTCACGTGGTTTGCGGTGCGATGGCAGGTCGGCAGCATGCTCGGTGAGCTTACGGGTCCGACACAGGCGAATGCGATGGAGATCGCCCGAGCTGCGGTTGAACTGGCACCACGGGACCCGAGGCCAAGGTCGTTGCTTGCCGCCAAGATGAAGGAGAATTTTGACCCGGCAAGTATCGACGACTCTGTTCGGACGTTAGAGGATGCTGTTCGACTTTCACCATACGATTTTCGATGGTGGATTGAGCTTGGCCGCGCTTATGAACAGGCCGAAAGGTCGGAGGAAGCCGAACGTGCTTTGCAGCGGGCGGTCGATCTTGCCCCGGCATACACCTTTCCCCATTGGCAGATTGGCAATTTTTACCTGCGGCAGGACCGGTCGGACGAAGCGTTCGCCCAGTTGACCAAAACCACTGAAAAAAGCATCGTTTACCGCGAACAAGTTTTCTCGCTGGCCTGGGATTACTTTGATAAGGACCCGTCAAAGGTCGAGCAACTTGCGGCGAATACGCCGGACGTAAGGGCGAGCCTGGCATTATTTTACGCACAGCGCGGTGCTCCCGCGGATTCGCTTCGCGTTTGGAACAGCCTCCCGCCCGAAGAAAAAGGAAAATACCCGCAGAACCTGACCATCATAACGCAGAGCCTCTACACAAAACGTTTCTACCGGCAAGCTCTTGAGTTTTCGAAACAGTCCGGCGCCGATTCCGACGCGGCCGCTGAGACAATAACCAACGGCGGATTCGAGAAATTTGTCGGCGACCCGGAGAGTGCTCTCTTTGGATGGCGTATCAACAGGAGCGATACAAAACTGGATATTCTTACGGACTCGTCCGTCAAGGTCGAAGGCCTTAAAAGCCTGAAGCTGAATTTCAAGACGTATGCCAGGCCGGAGCTTTATAATGTGACCCAACTTGTCGCGGTCGAGCCGTCGGCCCGATACACTGTCAGTTTCATGCTGCGCACGGAGAATTTGAGAACGGGCGGCGAACCGCTGATCGAGATAGTAGACGCAAATTCCGACAATATGATCGTAACGACACAGCGATTTCCGCTCGGTTCGAACGAGTGGCAGAAAATAACGGTTGAATTTGTTGTGCCGCCCACGTGTGACGGTATCACCATCCGGACCTCGCGGGCCTCATGTGGTGAAACATGCCCGATCTCGGGAACGATCTGGTACGACGATTTCAAGATCGCTCGGCTTTAATCGTTTTCCGTTTAGAGGCCTTGGCCATCAATACCTATGTTTCTGACGTATTGATCGGTGAATAATTTATGACTTGGGCAAATCGACTCGCGTTCGTATTAATATGCGCGACAATCATCTTCACAACCCTCGCCTACGGCACCGTACATCAACCGGTGCTCGCCCTTTTTTACGTCGTAATAGCGGCAATGATGGTCATGTGGGCGATTGACGGCCTCAAGACCCGAACCATTCGCTTTAACCCCAGCTTGATCCAGGTCCCGCTTTTGGCGGCCGCGGTTTACGGTGCGATCCAGACGATTCCGTTCGGAGAAATTGCGGAAACCGCCGGCCTCTCGGGGGTACCGCGAACGATATCGCTCGACCCGTTTGCGACCCAAATGTCGGCACTGCATTTCTTCGCATTGTTCATCTTTTTCGCGGCGTCGCTGGTTTTTATCGATTCGGCGACTCGTATCCGCAAGATCGTCGGAGTGATTGCGATTTTCGGATTTATTTACGCCTTTTTTGCGATTCTGCAGTCGGTGCTCAGCCCGGGTAAAATTTACGGGATCTATGAGGTCCGGTTCGCCGTTCCGTTCGGCTCGTTTGTAAATCGTCACAACTTTGCGGCGTACATGGAAATGACCATGAGCATTCCGCTCGGGCTGCTGTTTGCCGGCGGGATTGCTAAAGATAAGCGGCTGCTTTATTTGACGGCGATCGCTCTGATGGGCGTCGCATTGCTTTTGAGCGGCTCGCGCGGCGGTTTTGTTGCGATGCTGGCCGAGGTGATACTCCTGGTTATGCTGACAACCGGTGCGAGCAGCCGGAAGGCCCTTGTTCTAAAGGTCGGCTTCGCTGGCGTGTTGATCGCCGCGATTATCGTCGGCTCGATCTTCATCGGCGGTGAAAGCTCACTTACGAGGATCGCCGAAACGGCCACATCGAAGGACATCACGACCGACCGCGGGCATATCTGGAGCGTAACGATGGACGTCATCACTCACAATATGCCGTTCGGAGTGGGCTTTGGCGCACTAGGAGTTGCTTACACGCCATATGATAGCTATAGCGGGCTGGAACGTGTCGAGCAGGCTCACAACGATTATCTTCAAGTCGTCGCGGACGCCGGGGTCGTCGGTGCGATCATCGGCTTACTGTTCCTGTTCTGGCTATTCCGGCTCGGATTGAACGCCTCAAAGACCGAGAATACATACCGCCGCGGCGTCGCGATCGGAGCGCTAGCGGGCTGTTTCGCGATTCTTGTCCACAGCATCTTCGACTTCGTCCTGCACACGACGGCGATCTCGGTCCTCTTCATAATTCTCATGTCGCTGATCGTAGCCGCACAAAACCGCTATGAAGACGACATCGAATTACCCGACTGGATAAAACGGAGAAAGTACGGCTCGGCCGGCCTCGCCTCGATCTCGGACGCCCGCCGCGTAAGCGGTAAAATTCCCTGAGTCCCGTCAGAACCACGAGCGGTGGCGACCGGGCTCTTCGAAACAAGATCAGCCGCGAGGTGTGGAAACTTCGCGGCTGTTTTTGTTGGTTTTGGCTAACTGCAGAAGTTGCACGCTCGTTAACACTCGCGTTTCTGCCTGTGATTTAGCCGGTTGGTTGGGTTGCGGTGGTAACGATGTCGGAGAATTGTCCGACGGGCGTGTTTTTGTCGACGTAGCGTGCCCGGACCTGGACGGAGCGCGGCAGTCCCTGTGCGTTTTGCGGGATGACGAGTTCGGCGGGCGAGCTGTAGAATTTCCCTGCGTCGGACCACGTGTCGGCGTTGTCGATCTTTGTCTCGACGGCGACAGCGGTCATGTTCCCGCGGACAAATCTCACCTGCACGACCGAACCCGGCAGAGAAACGGTTTTCAACGTCGGTTGCAGATCGACCTCGGGCACCTGCGGCCCGCTTGTCTGCGTCGGCAGAATCCCGAGCAGAGCACCGATTTCGGGCGTGTACGCTGGTGCGACGCGAATGCGCTTTACAAGATTATCCAACCGCTCGAAGATGCCTGTCGCGACGCCGCCCGGAGCGGCGTATTGCGGTGCCTCGGGAAATTCCGGTGTCGGATCACCTATGTTGCCTTCGGTAATAACGATGCGATACTGCCGGGCCGCATCCTTATAAGCCTCCAGCTCTACCGCAACCAGCCCCAAAGACTGCATTACGGCATTGTCCGCCGTCACAGCCGTCACATCCGCCGCAACAAAACCGAGACTCGTTGCCACGATCGTAAACTGCGTTTTGAAATTCGCGTACCACGCCACGCGCTCCTGGAGCGACGTTGGAAAATACCTATTGTTTGGTATCATTTTTGTTTTTTCCTTTTGTATTTTATTGGATAGCGAAACGCAACTTTCGTAGTCATAAGTCCCGAATCGAGAGTCTAGAGAGTCGGAATTTATACTTCCGACTCACGACTCATGACTCACCACTCACGACTCAAGCGAAGCGTTCGCCTTAACTCGTTTTCGACTTCAGATTTTTGGAATTATAAATGCGGAGAGCTGCGTCTGAATGAGGTTGAGCCTTTGAACGCATACTACTGAGAGAGGGCGTCGCGAGAAAAAAAGCTCAGGGTGTCCAGCGGAAAAAGATAAAGCAAAAAAGCATTTCCTGCCGCAATTCCGTAAATAGAAACTGCATCCACTCGAAATCTGCTTCGAGCCGGAAAATAATTTAACATGTTTGAACAGAATGTTGCAACAATTTTCTTTCCAATGCCTTACAGACATTTCATTTGATCAAAAACGCAACACAAGATCGCTGTATTTCCGTGAAAGTTCTGTAACTTCACATGCGTGGAGGCCAACTTCACATGCGTGGAGGCCAACTTGAAATGCGTGAAGCCCAACTTGAACTGCGTGGAGGCCGACTTGAACTGCGTGAGAGCCAACTTGAACTGCGTGAAGCCCAACATGAACTGCGTGAAGCCCAACTTG
>DLHV01000070.1:0-15354 GCA_002483395.1 Chloracidobacterium sp. UBA7659
GCCATTGCCTGCCAGCTTGTCGCTTTTAACTTTTCAAAACGCCTGTACGCCGATAAAACAAGCTTTTCCGCTCGCTTATGCCGCCCGCGGCGGGATTCGATATTGCTAAGGTTCATTTCCACCTTACCGGCGGCGAGTTCGTCATCAAACTTTTCAAAAATGCGTAAGGCGCGGCGGCCTACAACCATTGCTTTGCCATACCGGCTAAGCATTGCAAATGCCATCAGCGAGGCGACCTGCGGCTGTGCTGATGCGTGAATTTTACCGATCCGCGTAAACAGGGCGGTGGCTCTCTCGAGTTTCAAGACCGCCTGCTCTAGTCTGCCGCGCGTGATTTCGGCAATTCCTTCGACCCACGTGGCGATCGCTTCGACCTCAAGGTCTTGAGCGATGTCCGATACCTCCCTAATTACCAGGGCGGCATTCCGTGCGACAGCCGGTTCCGAAGTCCAGTCTCTGAAGCAAATATCCTTGATCGCCAACGCCAATTCGATTCCGGCAAGCGTAGAAAACTTGGAAATTAGACTTTTGCGTTTTCGCTTGTTCCTCGATGAAACAAGCTGCATCGCTAGTTCGGCGGAATTCATAATTGCGATTTTTAAAATCAGTTCGCATTAATATTAGATTGAAACAAGACAAACAAAAAGACCACAGGCGTATTCTGCCAACGGCCCTTCTCGTTAATACAAAACTCGATATCGTTCTACCGCAGTTCCAGATGTTCGATAATTATCTCAGACTCTTTTCCTTCCGCGGTCAGCCGGTATGAGCCGACAGGAACATTGCCGATCTGAAAATCGGCTGTCTTCCCAGTAACGATTGCAAAGGAAATATTATCGCCCGATATGGTTATCGAAGAATGATCGAAACCTGAGCCAAGGATCTGTCCTTGAATATTCAGTCCCTTGGAATCTTTGGGNNGGATACCCTTAGATCAACTCCATTTTCACCCGCCTGGAAAAACAATTGGCGAGCCTCGGAGACCGCCGCGGAGCGTTCCCCAAACACGGCCTCCTGTGGCGAAAGGTCCATCTGAAGGACGGCAACGACCTTTTGGATTAACGTTCGCCTGGGTTCAACGGTCCTTGTACGAATCAAATTTTTGGCCCACTTCAAGGATTCCGGCGGTGCATCGAACGAATCATCACGCCGCATCAGATCTATGATTTTTTCTATTTTCTTTTCCGAATTCATTGTTTTTCAAGCTCCGTGGGTAACTTCTACATTTGAACAGTGCGTCAGACCGTAAGAAAAAGACAGCGAATCTATTTGCTGAGAATTTTCTCAAGTTTTTTTATGCAGCGCGATCTAAGCGGGCTTATGCTCGTCTCGCCGACACCGACTGCTTCGGCAACCTCAGCGTAACTAGCCGCGGTTTCCCGGAGGTAAATCATCGACAAGATCTTCTGGCAGCGTTCTTCAAGCATTTTTAGGGCTGCTCTTATCAAATGTTGCTGTTCCAACTCGATGAGAACATCATCCGCGAGTGGAGAGCGATCTGCGATCCTGGACATCTCGGCCTGCATTTCCTCATCACTTTCGGGAACATACATTCCCTTTGCCGCCCGAATCACGGCCCATGTCTTGAACTTAGCCGTCGTAACGATCCACGACCGTATCCGTTCCGGCTGTTCAATTTCGTCGAGTTTCTGTAACAGCACCAAGAAAACTTCCTGAAATACATCAGCGCACTGTTCCTCGGTGAGCCCTGCGCGCCTCGGTATGGCATAGATCAGGCGTTGGTAACGGTCTACCAGGTGTTCCCAGGCATCCTGCCCGCCTTTCTGACACGCCTTGAAGAGCTGGGCGTCGGAGCGGTCGATCGGCATCGACGAGAGATCGTCTTCGGTTTTGTCCAGTGCGGGTTTGATCACATTGTTTCAGATTCTGAATTATCGGCCCGGATTTGGCAACCGCGTCCTAATTGGTTGAACCCGCAACCAATTGGCGTTGCCTTTTTTTGTTTTGATTGTGCTAGATTGNNCAACAAGATAAGACCTCGATCTGTCGACCAATTTGTCGGACAAAAGCACCTTGTCGGGCCCGATAAGCCACTCCGGCTTGCGATCGAGCAGGGACATATTTTCTCGTTCGTGCTTTGGGGAACGCCCGGAACAGGCAAGACGACGCTCGCACGAATCTACGCCAACGCGATTAATGCCGAATTCCACGAATTATCGGCGGTCTCGGCGGGAAAGGAAGATATTCGAAAGATCGTAAACACGCGGACATTAGGTGACCGGCCGCGCGTTTTGTTCCTTGACGAAATTCATCGCTTCAACAAGGCCCAGCAGGATTTCCTCCTTCCATACGTCGAAAGCGGCGACCTTGTTCTGATCGGCGCGACGACCGAGAACCCGAGTTTTGAGGTAATTCCGGCGCTTTTATCCCGTTTACGCGTTTTTGTCCTGGAGGAGCTTTCGGACGAGGACATGGCCGCGATCATCGACCGGACCGGTTTTGATCTCGACTCGCAAGCCAAAGAATGGCTGATCGAGATGTCCAACGGCGACGCTCGACAGGCGATCACGATGATAGAAAACACATCTAATCTATATGAAAACATAACGCTCGAAACGCTGAAAGAGACCCTGCAATCCAAATTCCTCCGGTACGACAAAAAGGGCGAGGAACATTACAACGTCATCAGTGCCTTCATAAAGTCCATGCGGGCCAGCAAACCGGACGCGGCGATGTATTATTTGGCCCGGATGATCGAATCGGGCGAGGATCCAAAATTTATCGCCCGTCGAATGGTCATATTTGCTTCCGAAGACATCGGCTTGGCCCAGCCGACGGCTTTGGTCGTTGCAAATGCCGTTTTTCAAGCCGTGACGACGATCGGTATGCCGGAATGTACCCTCAATCTTGCACACGGCGTTGCTTACCTCGCCAACGCAGCAAAAGACAGAAGTTCGACTCACGCAATCGGCGAAGCGCTGGACGACGCCAGCAAATTCGGCAACCTTTCCGTTCCGATGCAGATACGCAACGCGCCGACAAAACTGATGAAGGAACTCGGCTACGGCAAGAAGTCGGACGATGATTCGGAAGATCTGATGCCGAAAAAACTCGAGGGCCGTAAGTATTTTTAAGTTCAGAGTTCAAGCTTTGGCTTGTCTTCCCGGTTACGCAAAACGCTTCAACTCTGAATTCCATCATGGAGTAAATTATGAACAAAATACTTTTCATCATTATCTGCATCTTCTCGTTTTGCAGCATAAATAAAGCTCAGAGCGAAAAAGACGTCGTCTCAACCCGCGAAATGGATCGTATCAATTGGATGGAATTTCGCAATGTTGTGCCGTCCAAAACGAACACCGTTCTGCTTCCGACCGGCACGCTTGAGCCTCACGGCGTGATCAACAATGGTGCCGACAATACCGCTCCGTTCGCGATGGCGAAAACTATCGCTCAGAGAGTAAACGCGATGATCGCACCGACGCTGCCGTACGGCATTACTGGTTCAATGGAGGCTTACCCCGGAGCGTTTCAGATTACCGAGGCGGCATATCGACCGTTTGTAAAACAGATTCTCGAAGGCCTTGCGAAGAACGGCTTTAAAAACATCATCATTCTCAACGGCCACGGCGGCGGCCAGACGGCGGTCTTACAATCCGTAGCCGCCGAGGTCGCCACCGAGAGAAAGGTGCGCACGCTTGTCGTAAATTGGTGGTCCTTCGCGTCGGACGAAACAAAAGAGGTGTTCGGCGAGGACGGCGGACACGCCGGTTTGAACGAAACGGCCTTTATTCAGGCTATCGACCCAACGCTTGTCCATCCAGAAAAATATAGCGGCGCCGAGATGACAACCGCGTATCCCGCCGCTGGAACGTGGTCCGCTGTTCCATTCCCTTCATCGATTGGGCTTTACCAAAAAGGCCAGGGCTTTCCCAAGTTCGATCAGGCGAAAGCCGACCTCTACTACAAAAAAGTTACCGACAAAGTTGCGAATCTCGTCATCGACACTGTGCGTAAATGGGATTTGGCCGGTTTGTAGTTGTCCCGTTTTTCATTTTTTGTCCGAACGTGTCCCGACCTCGGACCCAGTAGAGCTTTTCATTTTTTTTCCTTCTGTTCCGCTCGCTCATCGCCTATCTTGAAAGTCATAAATCACGCAACAGCCAACATGCATATGTTGGATTGTCTGAAACTCCTATTGTGTTACAATCTCTCTAAGATATGACCAAAAGTTGATTTTGGTCATAACTCAACATATGAAAGATTCGTCCAGGCCCAAAACAACCCGCGATGCAATCCTCGACGCCACTGACCGGCTGCTCGCGCATTACGGATACAAAAAGATGACCATTGACGATCTCGCCCGCGAGGTTGGCATCGGTAAAGGCAGTGTTTACCTGCATTTTGAGAGCAAGGAGGAGATCGCACTTTCACATATTGACCGAATCATAGAGCGGTTGAAGGAAAATCTGCGTGAGATCGCGATAAGAAAGGCATCTTGCAAGGTGCGGCTGCGGGCGATGCTGATCGAACGCGTTTTGTTCCGTTTCGACAGCGTTCAGCATTACTCACAAAGCCTCAACGAGCTTTTGTCCGTCTTACGCCCGAGTCTGCTGGAACGGCGAAAGCGATATTTCGAGGAGGAAGCCCGCATCTTCGCCGAAGTACTCGACAAAGGATTTGCTGCCGGCGAGTTTGCGTTTAAGAACGCCGCCGTAACCGCCAGAACATTGCTCGACGCGACAAACGCTTTGCTTCCCTACAGCTTGAGCGCGTATGAGCTTGGCGACCGAGCTGATATCCAGAACAAAACGAACCGGGTGGCGGATCTCATACTGAATGGTTTGATCAAACGTTAGATCGCGAAATTAATTCAAAGAAGAAAAGGCGGGCGACTTGCAAACCTGAATTTCACTCTTTCAATTTGGCCCGCGCTACCGTTTCCAATAATTTTTGATTTTCAGGTCCAACATCGGAAACGCGCAGTATTCGACTTTTCGTCCTGATTCCCGAAGTTTTTGGACCATTGGGATGGCGGCGTCGGCATTTCGTGTGTGAACTATGATCGTCGCGGCACGCTGTAGGTCGGCGCGTTCATTGAGCCACTCCGCGACAGCGTAACCGGTGTTGGCCTCATCGCCGTGATCGTTCGATTCGTAATGATGCGGCAGCAGGTCGTGATCCAGGAAGATGGCGTCGTAGTTCGTCTCTTCAAGCAGGACTTTTGCCTCTTCGACGGTTTCCGCAATGTCCAGATCATCACCCTTAAACCGTATCGCGAACCAGGTGTGGCGGCGGTAATCGTCATCAAGAAGAAAAACCGAGATCGGCGTCCGCTCGGCCGAGAGATCGCTCAGACCGAACTTTATCATCAAACTTCGTAAAATACTCATATATCCAAAACGTAAAAATCGCGAAGTCTGAATATAGCATAAAGTCCAGGGTTCCCGCTTAAGCGTGTTTTTTCGCTGAAGAAGACAAACTAAAGTTTGAACTCCTAACGTCCATCAAACTTGAGTTTGATGCTTCAAATGAACTCTGCTGGACTCTTCGATTCGGCCGAAATTGGAAATCAAATTTCCGGGTGATATAATCTGAACAACCTGATCGCTTGCCGACGCCGTTGAACCGCCCGAATCCTATAAAAGGACACTATGCCGAAGGAATCTGTCAAGAAACACAAACTGACCGCTGTGCCGGACGCGCGGGCCGAAATCGAGATCGACGATTCTGCCCCCCGCGAATTTGAAACCGAGATCTGTCCTTTATGTTTCGGCTCAGGGCTCGAAGTTGTTCCCGGCAAAGGTGCCCATCCGTGTGAGTGTCGCCGACGCGAAGTTCATTCGGGCCTTTTGGAAAGGGCACGACTTCCGAGGCGTTACGCCGCTTGCCATTTTCACAACTACAAACCAAATAATCATTCACAGCAGCGTGCATTTATGCTTGCATCACGATTGGCGATGGAATATCCGGCAGTCGAGGACGGGTTGTTGTTGATGGGAACGGTCGGCGTCGGCAAAACACACCTGGCAGTTTCGATCTTGAAAGGATTGACCGAGCGCGGATTTACATGCCTCTTTTATGAATTCGGTTCGCTTCTAAAGGAAATCCAGGATTCTTACAATGCCAACACTCGAACCTCGGAACTTGGAGTTTTATCTCCTGTCCTCAATTCGGAAATTTTGGTATTAGATGAAGTCGGAGCTTCAAAACCGACGGATTGGGTCCGCGACACGATGGCACACATCATTAATTCGCGTTACAACGACAGGAAGCTGACGATCCTCACGACAAACTATACGGATGAGCGAAGAAGCGATCGTGAAGAGACACTTGAGGACCGGATCGGTGCCAGATTGCGGTCGCGGGTTTACGAGATGTGCAAAACCGTGAATATCACGGGCGAAGACTACAGAAGAAATTTTGACAAGCCCGGGGAATCACGCAGGAAGTAGGTTTGCGGATATCGAACCGTGACGCTGCTTCCCTGCCCGTGCGGAATAATCGCATCGAACTGATTGAATTGAGCCTTTTTGGCGTTGTCGGAGACATGCTTTTTGACTGAAGAAGATATCGTGCTCATGACGAGCAAATTGTCGTCTTCCGCGAGGTCCGAGACTACAAATACACTGTATTTCCCGCTCTCGAAACAAGCTGCCCGCAGGTCGTCCGGCGCCGCGCAAGAANNCCTTCATGGTCGACATAATCTCCTTCTTCCCGCAGGGTGAGGAGAACCGAGACAATCTTGCTTCTGTATTCGACGACCACGTGTGAAAATCGGCGCTCATTGACAATGCAAAAATGGGCCCTCACGAATTTTGCGTCTTCACCGAAGGCTTCACGCAATGGATTAAAGACGGCCATATCCAAGCCGTTTAGCGAACCGCCGAAACGCCTGTCTGCTTCATTGAGCGATATCGGCTTTTCAGTAAGGTCGTGCGAAAGCGCGCAGTGTTTGTGGTCATCGACAGCGTCATTTTTGATCGCCAAAAATGACGCACGTTCGTACCAAAGCGTTTCGGGCAAGATATCTTTCGAAGAAGGAGTCGGCGGTTCGACGTTGGCCTTTCTCGTTGCATTCTCTTGAGTCAATATCACACCGACCACTGCCGCGATCAGCAAAACGGCAACCATTCCCGCAAAAACAGCACTTGAACCGGCAAAACCCCATACACGCTGTTTTCCAAACGCCTGTTCATGAAGATCGCTTCTAACCCGGCCAGCGAAACCAGGGTTGATTTGACTTCGCGGAGCGTTCTTCACGGCCTCCCGCAGCCGCTCGCGCAATTCGCGTCGGCCGGCAAGAACTCTCCGGCAATCGGAACACGCTTCCAGATGCTGCAGGATCTCGTGGTTCGTCTCGACAAGCAGTTCGTTGCTCAAATAAGAATCGGCGATGTCTTTGAACTCTTTACACTTCATAATTAGCTACCTAACGCCCGGAGATTTTTCAGACCGTAACTTTGCGCATACGCGGCGAGTTCGACCCGCAGGAGCTTGCGTCCGCGATGAAGCCGGGACATCACGGTGCCGGCCGGTATCTGCAGCATGTCCGCTATCTCTCGATAGGCAAATTCCTCGACATCGGCCAGAATGACTATCTCGCGAAACGAATCGGGAATCTTTTCCAAAGCCGCCAGCACATCCTCGTCGCTGACGTGCTGAGGAATGGAAGGCTCGAACGCGATGGTTTCGGCGATCATTTCCTCGGTGTCTTCGACCAATCGCATCCGGCCAAGCTTTCGTAGCCGCTTGCCGTTCACGTGGTACATTATCCGCGTCATCCATGCACGGCAATTTGTCCCGCGTTCGTACCGGTGGAATGAGCGCAGGGCCTCCGAAAGCGTCTCCTGGACAAGATCTTCGGCTTCATCCGAACCGCGGATGAGCCATCGGGCCATACGCATCAGGTCCGGCATATGCGGCAAGGCTTCGCTCTCGAAGTCGGCCCAGTTTTCTTTTTCGACACGCTTTCCAAATCCGAACATTCGTTTAATTAGCTCTTGATGCAATTGCCAGCCAGTTGTAAATACCCTTGCGGTACAATACTATTCCCGGCGTCGAAATGCTTGTCCTTTTTCACACGCGGCCAGTGAAATTATCGCGTGGACCAGATAATTCTTGTGATACAATCACGAAACAATTCCTCTTTCATTTCAATAGGAGATTATCATGGGTTTCCGCAAGCTTGTCTTATTGTCGTCGATCTTTCTATTTCTCTGTTCACTTGCCATCGCCCAGACCGAACCGGCCGCAACGCCCGACACGGAAAAGGAAAAAAAGAAGAAGGAAATGGACGAAAAGGTCGTACAAATGCTCGAACAGGCGATCGGCGATGCCCCAATGCTCCGGCTGCCGCAAAACCGGGCGATCGTCTATGCCATGGCGGGCGACCTCTACTGGAAATTTGACGAAAAACGCTCGCGGGATCTTTTTAGATCGGCAGCAAACGAGCTTCTTGTTTTCAATGCTGACACGGAAAAGGAAAAACGAGAGAGTACGAATTCTTTCATCGAATTCAGCGATTTCAATGACCCGAGGAGCCAGGTGATGCCGTTGGTCGCGAAGAACGATGCGGAGCTTGCCCTCGAATTACTTATGCAGACGCGGACGGCCGCTCTGGCCGACGCAATGTTGAAGGCGTCGGCTCCGGAAGCCAAGTCCGAAGGCGACATGCTCAGTTTTAATCCCGAAAAGCAGCGCGTTCGACAGGAGATTGCGCTGGAACAACGCTTCGCATTGCTTGCCGCCGATGAAAATCCGGATAAGGCAATAAAGCTGATCAAGGAAAGCCTTGCGAAAGGTGTTTCGTACAATGTCCTCCAGTTGCTGCAAAAGCTCAATCAGAAAGATGATAAGAAAGCAACGGAGCTTGGCGGTGAGGTAGTTAAGAAACTTGTCGACACTGACCTTGCAAAGAAGAACGACGAGTTGCAGGTCGCCCTGAACTTCCTGCAATTTGCCGTCCGCCCTGACGACCCGGCGAACGCAAAACAGAAACCGTTCAAATTCACGGAAGCGCAGGCGAAAGATCTTGCCGTCAAAGTTGCGAACACCTTTCTTCAGCCGTCAAATTCACTCACGCTTTCAATGGCTTTATCCCGGGCCATGCCCAGCCTCGAGAAGCTTGTACCGGAAAAGGCTGCTCTTCTGAAACAGAAGCAGGCTGAGAGTCAAAAGGCGCTTCCAACAGAACTTAGAAACTTTCAGCGGCAGCAGAAAATGTGGGATCCGAATTCCACGCCGGAAGAAATTCTTGCCGAAATCCCAAAACTGCAAAACGAGATGGAAAAAACCTCGGCTTACCAGTCCCTTGCGTCAAAGATCAGCCAGATCGAGGACGAAACTCGCGCCAAACGACTCATCGAACAGATCCCGGATGAAAAGGCCCGCGAGAGCGCCTTGAATCAGTTCGAATCGGGAAAGATCAGCAGGGCCGCGAGCGCGGGCAAGCTTGACGACGCCAGAAAGATGATCGGCAACCTTACAAGCAAGAAGACGCAGATTCAGAAACTCGTCTCGCTCGCCCTCCAATTCAACAAAAAAGGGACGGAAAAGGACGTTGAAACCGCGAAGGGCTTGATGAAAAGCGCAAGATCGCTGGCCAATGAGTCGCCGGAGGACGAGGACGAACTGAACGATCTGATGGAGGTTGTCAAGGGTTACGCAACGGTTGAACCGGATACTGCATTTCGAATGTTCGAACCGATCGTCGATCAGATTAACGACGTCGTTCAAGCCACAGCGATCTTGAGCAAGTACAACAAACGAAATCTGACGTTCAAAAAGGGCGAGCTTGTCATGAAAGTCAACGGCAATGGTTATGACAGTTTACTTTTGTTCCGATATATCAATCAGATGCAGTTGCTCGGCAAAGCCGATCTTGAGCGGATGAGCCGTCTGTCAGATCGATTTCAACGGGGCGATTCCCGTACGCTCGTGAAGCTACTTGTGGTTCAGGGCTTTATGAAGGACGACAAAAAGCCAGATGCCGTCGGCCCCTCCAGCGGCACGATAATCTACGATTACTGATCTTGGAACGTCGCATTTTGATGTCGAGTTGCCGGGGACGATCCAAAGCTGGATTCGGGGTATCCTTTTTTACTCCGGATCTCTTTTTTGAAGGCCTACTACTTTTTCCACAAATTTCACTTCCTATTAGGACCTTTATTCCAATTAAAGGTGAAATTCCAATCTGTAGCCATAAGTTTGCCTTCAAATGTATAAATTTGTTGTGCCTTTTTCAACAAAACACTTCCATTTTTTTCATAGAATCGGTATGATGAAGCTGGCAGTCAACTTGCCTCCTCCTAAGAACCCTAAAATATGCCCGCTACAAACGCACTTTTGCAAGAAGGACGCTATCGCATCGACAACGAATTTCCTCACGAAGGAGCCGGTGCTGTTTACGACGCCTACGATACCGTCAGTGAAACCAGGGTAGTTGTCAGAGAAGTTCCGGTTAAGCTGAACAAGGTAGCCACAGTCTCACAGATCGAGAATTTGAACATCGCATTCGCCGATCAGGCAAAAATGCTGATCGCGATCAAGCACGATTCGCTGATGCATGTCCGTGACTTTTTTTCGGAGGTGGGCCGGCAATACCTCGTCATGGAATCGGTTGACGGCGACGACCTGCGGGAGCTCCTGGGCAGACAGAAAGGCCCTTTCCCGGTTTCGGACGTTACAAGCTGGGCGCATCAACTTCTCGAAGCCCTTCATTGTCTTCACACCAACAGAACGCCGATAATTCACCAGAATGTTCGACCGGAAAATATTAAGCTCAACTCTGACGGCAAGGTCAAGCTCACAGCGTTCGGACTTATCTGTAGTGGCGATTCCGGGGTACACGACACAGTTTCCGAAAACGGGCCTGAAGGGTTGAGCATAGCCTACTCTCCGCTTGAACAAATCTGGTACGGCCTGGATGCGGCGTCCCAAAAAGTGATTACTAACAAGTACGACGAGAGCTCCGAACGGATCCTAAAGGAGGATCTCGATGCCAGAAGCGACATTTACTCTCTCGGTGCAACACTGTATCACCTTATAACGGCACGCCCGCCAGCCGATGCCCTCGAGCGTTCGATAGAAATTCTTGAAGGACGGTCCGACCCGCTTCGCTCTCCTAACAAGATCGACCCCGCGATACCACTCGAAGTCTCAGACGTGATCGTCAAGGCGATGGAGATCAAACGAGAATACAGATTCGATTCGGCGTTAATAATGCGTCAAGTGCTGCGTACCGCCTTGATCCGTGTACAAGAACGCGAAGCCGAAGAAGCTCTTGAGCAACGGGAGGCGGCAAACGAAATAAGACTCGCCCAGCAGGGGAAACAGCATAATGTCGCCGCCGGGCTTGTTGACGAAACGGAACAAATCAAGGCGCAGCTACGCGAGGCTGAAGCCAAGCGGCTTTTGGCCGAACAGCGTGCAGCCGAAGCAGAAAGAAAACTGCACGAAAGTGAGGCGGCCCGCTTTGCCTTGCCCGAACATCGGGTAACGATCGCAAATCTGGACGATGATCTTCTCGGTTTGCTGAGCCCTTCGCCGCATATTTCCGAAGTTCCGAAGATTTTGTACGACAAAACGCCGTTGTTTGACGCCGCAGACGATGTCGGCGAGAATCCTGCCGCTTCTCAAAGCAAGGAAATACGAGATGACGAAGTGACCCCACCTGTTGACGCGGAGTCAAAAGGGCCGGAAACCAATACGTTTGCCGCCGCTGGAGACGATACAGTTGTAGACGGATTAGTTGAATCACCGGCCGAAGAAGCTGCGTTTTCCGACGCTAAACATGTCGAACGCGAGGTTGAATCGCTTACGGAAGAAGCCTTTTCTGAAAACAAGTCTTCCGGCGGCAAATTAAACGATGTAGAACCCATTGAAGAAAAGCAGGTTGGAGCCACCTTGGACGATAATGGCCATGCAGAAGTCCTTGCTATTGAAGACCTCCTGAGTAAATTGAATGATAATAAGGCCGCCGCGGCCGAGGAAGGGCTACCCGAGCCGGAATCGAGCGAGACGGTCACGCAAGAAGTTTCCGTCGCGAACCAGACCGCAAGGGTCGAATTAACTTCTCGGCAAGTTCGCAATGAGACCTACACGGAGCCCGTCGAACGTACCGGCTTCGCTTCGAGATTGCCCGCAATAGCGATTGCGGCAACCGTGCTTGTTGTTTTCGCGATCGGCGCCTGGATGCTTATGTCATCAGGAACGAGCGAGCCCACAAAAACCTCTCTTCCAGAAACTCCTTCGACATCACAGGCGGCCCCGGCCGATCGCCCGGTCGAGTCCGCATTCCAACCGGACGATGCTCCGGCCACCGGCGAACCCGATCCGCCTTCTGCAGATCCCGTCGCGGTGGCTCCGTCAACCGTACATGCCGTGACCGCAGCGCCGAAACAAAAAAAATCAACACCGATAGCTGCTAAGACTCCCGTCCAAAAGAAGGCTGTTACTGCTGACGACCTTATCAACGATAACTAATCGAACTTTCTCTCATCCAAAACCTACGACAACGCCATGAAACTCCTATCAATCGCTCAAAATAGAATGATCCGCCAACGATTCGCCGCATTTTTTATCGCGTCGGCGTTTATGTTCACTCTCACGCTTTCCCTGCATGCCCAGCAGCCGCAGCTATCGCTCGCGGACCTTCTGATCGGTCTCCGCTCCAGGAAAGCAAGCCTCGCCGACCGCAATACGATCCTGGCGGAAGCCGTAAAGCAGCGTGGCGTTACGTTTTCGCTTTCCGCCGATATTGAAAAAGAATTGGCCGCCACCGGGGCCGCGAAAAACCTCCTGGACGCGATTCGCGAAAAGTCACAGGCGGCTGTGGCACCGGCCCCGACTCCAGCCGCGAAGCCGGTCCCAACACCGACGCCTCCGGATTTTTCGTTCTATCAAACCCGCGCCGATGCCAACCTGGGGAAAGGTGAATACACACTTGCCCTCGCGGATTATGACAAGGCGGTCGAACTCAGGACCGATGATGCGGTAGCGTTCCTCAATCGCGGCAAAACACATTACAACCTGAAGGCCTTCGACAAAGCCGGCGCCGATTACAACAAAGCTATTGAGCTTGATCCCAAGGACTCAAAAGCGTATTACAACCGCGCGGTGCTGTTTGAAAGACTGGGAAATCTCGATAAGGCGATCGCGGATTATCAAAAGGCAGTCGATCTTGACGCAAGTAACGAACCAGCAAAAACCGGTTTGAAGAAACNNGCAGGATGAGCAGACCGCGAAAGCCGCCGCACAAGCCCCGCCGCCGGTTGCGACACCAGTTGTTGAACCCGTAAAAGTTCCTGAATCTCTGAATCTTGGCAGTTTGTCCGCGGCCAATGCGACAAAAATGGTTACGCCCATATATGCGGCCATCGCACAACGAACAAACGTTGAAGGGAGAGTTACTGTCGAAGTTGAAATTGACGAGAAAGGCAATGTTGTTTCGGCAAAGGCCGTGTCCGGTCATCAATTGCTCCGTAGTTCCGCTGAAGACGCAGCAAGAAAATCGAAATTCAAACCGGCTATGTTCGGTTCGCAGCCGATCAAAGCCACTGGTTCGATCACTTACAACTTCACCTTGAAGCCATCAAAATGAGTCTACTTGATTGATTGGTCTACCTAATGGTAAGTACGAACGGCACCTGCAACCACGGGTGCCTTCTTTGTTTAGTAGTTGCCAGCGACCGTCGTCGATTTGATCCCGCTCGCTTCCTGTGCGATCTTGACGCCGACGCTCGCCCCGATCCTGGTAGCTCCGGCGGCGAACATCGCCCGTGCGTCGTCGATTCCCTTCACACCACCGGAAGCTTTTACACCCAAAGCGCTTCCAACGGTTCGCCGCATCAAGGCAACGTCATCGACGGTCGCTCCGCCCTTTGAAAAGCCGGTCGAGGTTTTTACAAAATCAGCACCCGCGTTTTTCGACGCCAAACAGGCTCGCACCTTTTCCTCGTCGGTCAACAGCGCCGTTTCGATTATCACCTTACAGAGAACACCGTTTTCATGTGCGGCTTCCGCGACAGCCCTGATATCGTCTTCGACGGCGCAAACATCGCCCGATTTCAGCGCTCCGATGTTTATGACCATATCGACTTCACTGGCACCATCAAAAATCGCACGCCTAGCCTCATAGGCTTTTACGTCGGAGAGAGTTGCTCCGAGCGGGAAGCCGATCACCGTGCACACCGGCACGCCGCTTCCCTTCAGGAATCCGGCGGCCTTCTTGACCCAGCCCGGATTGACACAGACCGAGGCGAACCCAAATTGTGCGGCTTCTTTGCAAAGTTTACGAATGTCGGCTTCACTTGCCTCCGGTTTAAGAAGCGTATGGTCGATGAGGCTCGCCCAATCGTGAGCCGTCGCCGTTTCACCGAGAACTATGCCTATGCGCTCCGCTCCGGCGTCCACAATCCGCTGGACGTCGGCACTGCAAAACGTCCCGATATGGTCATCGCCGCCAAGCTTTGCCAGCACCAGATCGGTGATCTGCTCGATAAGTTGTTCGTAGTTGCCGTTTTGCTGCATATCGTTACGAGGACGATTTTATCACCTTTTATATTGCCGTTCGATGTTATCTATCTTGCTGACGCGCTTCTTATGACGCGCTTCGCTGATCTCAGTGGTTAAAAAGGCCTCTACGATTTCTTTTATTTCTTCGATCGTATTCTGCCCGCTGCCGAGAGTCAGAACGTTTGCTCCATTATGTTCCCGTGAATTTTTAGCCAACGCCGCTGAATAGCACGCCGCGGCCCTTACGTTCGGTACCTTATTCGCAGCCATCGCGCTCCCAATGCCGGCCCCGTCGACGATAATTCCGACGTCTGTTTGATTGTCGCCGACAGCTCTTGCGACAGCGTGAGCGTAATCGGGATAATCAACCGGATCGGTCGAATTCGTCCCGAAATCGCACACATTCAGTCCAAGACCTTCCAAATACTGCTTCAACGCTTCTTTGACTGGATACCCGCCGTGGTCGGCACCGACGGCGACCGTCCTGACTTTTATAAACTCATCGCGCGGTTGCTTTCTTATAAGTTCGATTTGTTTGTCGTTAACGATGTCCCGGGCAAGGGGCGTCAGCTTCGCTCGCTGTGCAATGCGGACCCTGGCACCTGGTTCCAAACCGCGCAGGTCGTCTTCAGTGATCAGGGATTTTGAAGACTCGTCGCGGTCGAATTCCCGGTTCAGCTTGTCCTGAAGCGAATTTACAACCACGTGCTTTGGAAGATCGGGGGCTTTGTTTTCCGGCTCGGTCGGCACGCTTTTCAAAACTTGTCGGACAAGTTCTCGAACCCGATCCCGCGTTTCTTGTTTATCGGAGGGCATAGGATTTTTCTCAAGTATATATTAACGCATACGGGCGGAAACGCGAGTGTGAACGAGCGT
>DLHV01000070.1:15428-23149 GCA_002483395.1 Chloracidobacterium sp. UBA7659
AACGGTCGCGTTTTTGCCCGTATTTTCCAACTTGCGTCTTGGCGACTTTTCGTTAAAATAGAATTTCTAAAATCCTTCAATCAAGCCTGAAAAAATTATGTCTGCTGAAGCCCAACAGTCTCAACCGACCGAATTTACCAATTCGAACCTGGACGTTTTATATAGTCGTGAACAAATTGACGATCGCATCCGGGANNCGCCGGCAAAGAGCTGGTACTGGTCAGTGTGTTAAAGGGTTCCTGCATCTTTTTGGCCGACCTGATGCGGTCAATCGACCTGGAGCTGACGATCGATTTTATGTCCGTTTCCAGCTATAAAGACGGAACCAAATCGACCGGAGACGTCGAGATCCTAAAAGATCTTAGTAATCCGATCCGCGGCAAGCACGTGATCGTTGTCGAGGACATCGTCGACACCGGCCTTACGCTCTCTCATTTGCTTGAGATACTTGGGACCCGCGGTGCGGCTTCGATCAAACTGGCGAGTTTCCTGGACAAACCAGAACCTCGGATAAAGACCGACTTGAAGATCGACTACACGGGGTTTGTCGTCCCGAACAAGTTCGTTGTCGGCTACGGTCTCGACGCCGCCGGGCGCTATCGCAACCTGCCTTTCATAGCGGTCGTTAAGAATCCGGCTGAGGCTTAAAGGTTTTCGTTAATCGCTAATATGTCGTTGCATTCTCACGCGCATGACGGCTCGCAAGAAGCCCTCTGAACAATAGCCAAATGACCGCCAGGTGAATTCCGAAGGCCCAAAACTCGCGTAGCCCTATAACAAGCATTGTATCGATCGCGTATAAAAAGATACCGGCGACAAACGCGTAATCGTTCCCTTTGCGGGCAAGGTATCCGAATCCAGCAACGGCCGCGGCGATCAGCAGATTTAACGCTAAGGCCTTTGTTTGTAGCGGTGGAACGACGCCCTCGGCCGTCATAGCACCCGTTGTTCCGTCGATCCACTGTGTAATACCGAGCGCGAAAGGAAAATTAGGGGTTCCGACAAAGAAGACGATCAGGGAGTTGGCCGCTGAAAATATGGCCGCCCAAAAAAACCAATTGGCACCGTGTTTCATGTTAATTATCGATTTATAATCGATCGATTGCTGTTCGGCATGTTCCATGACTTTTCCTCCTGTTAGTTGTATTGATACCTTGATCTTACCACAGTCAGTCAAGCAGTTTTTGCCGTGTTTATGAGTAGTGTCTTAATTTTTGCTGCCAGAAATCTACAGTAAAAAATGCTCTCAGCGTACTCTGCGAAAAGCTCCCCGGTCTCTGCGTTTAAATCGATTTTAACGCAGAGACCGCGGAGAAAGACGTTAGAATAACTTCGTAAAACAAAGCAAATTAAGACACTAGGTCGTGTCCTAAACTTGTGGTGCAGCATCTTCTTCGAGTCCTTTGTGTCTTCACTTTGCGACCTTTGTGATTGAAGAGTCTTTTCAACACAAAGGACACAATGCGGAAAGACACAAAGGTCGCATAAGAAAAACTCATGGACCTGGAGCACCACGAAATTACTTGTTCATGGCTGAATTTGACCTTTGTACCGAGTTTCCGTATAATTTCATCTTTTCGGCTTACGAGCGATTCGTTTGCTGGCGGGAGATACATTTCAAATGAGTTACGCAATTATCAGAACGGGCGGTAAACAGTATCCTGTGTCGGAAGGCCAGACGTTGCGCGTTCCCACGATCGAGGGGGAAGCGGGCGGTAAAGTCGATATCGAAGCTTTGATCNNGATCGTTGGCGGGGCCAAAGACGTAAAGATCGGCAACGGCTGCTCAACACTTTCCGCGATTATTGTCGGCCACGGCAAAGACGATAAGATTATTGTTTTCAAGAAGAAACGCCGCAAACAGTACAAACGCAAACAAGGCCACCGTCAGGGATTTACGGAGATAAAGATCGAGAAGATTTAGTGATGAGTGATAAGTGATTAACTAAGAAGGCTTTTCACTTATCATTCATCACTCATCATTAAAAGATATGGCACACAAGAAAGGGGTAGGTTCATCCAGAAACGGCCGCGATTCGAATGCTCAGCGGCTCGGACTCAAGAAATTCGGCGGCGAGAAGGTCCTCGGCGGCAATATTTTGGCTCGTCAGCGCGGGACAAAATGGAAACCCGGCAACAACGTCGGCCGCGGCAAAGACGATACTTTGTTTGCTTTGATCGAGGGTTTCGTGAAATTCGAAGACAAGGGTCAGAAGGGCAAATTCATCAGCGTATATGCCGAGTCTCCTGTAACTGGCGAAGCCACATAATAAAAACTGGAAGTAAACTTCGATGCCCGCGAAGAGCCCAACGCTCTGCACTTCGCGGGCGTTTTTATCGAAAATTCACGGCTATACTAGGCAAAATCGAGTACAATGGCGCTTAGTGAAACCCGGAGAAGAACTTATCGTCCATGGCCTGGCGGATCTAGCCGCCGGACATGAGATTGTACCATCCCTGCTGGTTTCGATAGGAGCTCCTCGTCTTCGCAGAGCATGTTTGTCGGTTCCGGATACAATCTTTGAGAACCCGGAGCATCGGCTCTACAAATTGCTCGCGTCGGAGAACGGTGACGTGGCTCATTCTAAATACAACTCAATTCATCAGACGACTGGTAAGTTACGAACGCGCAGCCGAATGCGTGACTTAGGATGACGAGACCGAAAAATACCGGAAGGAAACGAGTTCACTTCCGGGTTCGAGTAAGAATGCGTCTTTGGATTTATTACGGAATGATTAGCCGTTGTCCGGGTTTGATAATGTCGGGATTTGGTCCAATCAGTTTGTAATTGTCAGGTTGTTCGTGGATGATCTTGTATTTCATCGCATCACCATAATATCTCAAGGCAATCTTTGAAAGCCAATCGCCGGGTTTAACGACGTAGTAGCGCTTGGCTCCGCCCGTTGGCGGAAGGCTCCCGCCGCCGACCGGCGTAACCTGAAAGTCGGGAACACGGCTGCCCTCTCGCTGCATACGCTGCAAGCACTCCTGGATGATCCGGCGGAACTCGCTAAATGTATAGGTTCGTACCCGCTCGAATGTATCCCTGTCCTTGCTGGCGGTGACGGCGGTCATGTAGTCGGGAAACCCTTCGTCGATAAAGCCTCCATTCGGCGGATCGGGCCAAAGAGTGCCACCTATGGCGGCGTGCGTGCCGAAGAACGGTATCGGGCCTGGCCCCTTGGTTTTAGACCAGTTCTCTCGCCTCGTACCACAATTTCCAAATGATTCTCGCGACTTGGCCGACGGATCGCGGACAACGTGGATGACGTTCCTCACGTTATCCGCGATTGGTGTGTTGTTGAAAACATCGCCGACTCCGAACGACCTATCCACCGGATCGAAGAGCAAAAGGCATTCGACCGGGACTGCATAGTCCTTCAGCCACTTGCAGACCTCGATCACCGCGGCAGCACCGCGGCTGTAACCGGAAAGAAATACAGCCTTTCCGTGGACGGGGCCGCGTTGATACGGCCCCCATTGCGACACCACAAAGTCTTTTATTGCCCGGGCCTGATGTTCCGTCGATATATCTTGCCTCGTGTCCAGTGCGTTCGGTCCGCGTTTGTAGGCGGCCGGGCCGTGACTCCAAGTTCGATAAAGCGTGTGGACGTTGCTGTTAAGAAACGTCTTCTTATAGTCCTCGTCGTTTTCTACGCTGGTCCCATCTACACCGCCAAAAATAATCATTTTTCGTCTCTCCTTTTAAGCATATCTTTCATTTATTCTCATCCGGCATTATTGCCTTTTTTCAAGTATTCAGACGACGCAATTCTTGAAAAAGTCGAACGATTTTAGATAAAACTTTTATTAAAAAATTTTTCTATTTAGTTGTGCAAAAACAACTTACGAGCTTCGTCTTACAGGTTTAGCTGTTGCGTCTCTCGACCACATGTATCGCCTGTCAGACGTTGTCGGCGATCGACACAATGTGGCTCCACGGTTGTAGCCGGCAAGGAACACCGTAGTCCCATCGTTCTCTATGCTTGTTCCATCGACCCCGCCGAATATCAACATTGGTTTTCTTGACCTAACTTCTCTCCCAAGCAACTCCCGCCTGCTCCTAAAGCTTCTCGATCTTCCAAACGTTCACCTTGCACTTGTCCTTTTCGCTCAACTCGACCGGCCCCGTGAGCTGTGTCATATCGCTTGCCACGACGGTTTTGTTGTCGTCTGTGTAGGCAACAAGATCGTTCCAGGTGTAATTATCCGGCAGCATCTTGATCTTGTTCGGGCGCGGGTCAACCGTTCCCGACATATTGACGAAAACGGCGTCGCCCGTCGCGTCCTGTTTTGTCATAAGTATCAGTTTGTAATTAATCCCGGCTCCCTGGCCGCCGCGCGTGTACTTGGTAACTTCCATCGACTTGGGCAGCGAGAAATAGCCTTTGATGGTCACGTTCGTGCCTTCGGGCTGTGAGCAGACGTCCTTAACTTCGACCGCGACGGGCGGCGTTTCACCGCAGCCGAAACTGCCGAGCATAACCGCAAATAACGTTATTTTGAGTTTCCACATAACGTGTTTGTCTCCTGTAATGTTGGGTCAACGAGCAACAAAGGGCCTTGCCCTGTTGTTCTTAAATTGAAAATGGCCTAGTTCCCGCGTCTTCGCGGCTTTTTCCGCCGTTCGCCGTCGATGCCGTCATACTTTGCTTTGGTCGGCGTTCTCGTTCGCGGCTGCCCGGTCACCGTCATGTTAGTATTCGTTAGCGTCTCATTGTTATTTACGGTTTCCGTCCGAGCAGCTCCCGGTTCCGGCGATTGCACCGGTTTCGGTGATTGAATCGGTTTCGGCGATTGGATAGGTCTCGGCGATTGGATCGGCCTTGGGGACTGAATGGTATTTGGTCTGGCACTTCTTTGATTTGACTGGATCGTACTCGGTGACTGTATTGGCCGAGGGCTTTGGATCGTTTTCGGTTTTATTATTTTCTTTGGGGTCGGCAACGGTGCCTCTACCGAATAGTCTTCCGCGGCGATCGGTTGGGATACGATAATTCCGGCCGATAACCATATCAAGACCGCAAAAATAATCGAAAAATTTAACTTATTCATTCTTTTTCACTCCTTTAGCATTTTGTTGTAGAATTCGGCATCGACAATTTTTGCGACCGCCGTGCCGGATATGACCGAAAGAGTAGAATAGCTTTGCCGAATTTGTCCTCATAGTTTGACTCAAAAAATTCTCAAAGTTATTCTCAAAACGCCTATGGCGAGTGAAATCAACAATTTATATGAATTCGCCGATCTCCGTTTCGATGGCAAAAAAGGGAAACTGTGGCGAAACGGCGACCTGACTCTGCTGTCGCCAAAAGCTTCGGAACTGCTCGCCCTGCTTCTTGAACGTAACGGCGAATTTGTTTCAAAAGAAGAAATCTTTGAAAAAGTCTGGACGGATACCTTTGTTGAGGACGGCGTTTTGACCCAGAACATCTATACGCTGCGTAAAGCTCTTGGGAAAAACGGCGAAGGCCAGCCGTTGATCGAAAACAAGTTCCGGCTCGGTTACAGAATCACGGTTCCGGTTACTTCGAGCCTTACGGATATACGCCATGCGGAAAATGGAAAAAGTGATAATGCTGAGACTCGATTAAAGTCGCTGGAAGCCGCCGAAAGCCTCGATGTAAAACCGCCGGCCCCGCTTCGTCGCAAAATTCCCGGTTCCGCCTTCGTTGGCGTTGCTCTGGTTCTGCTCATAGCGGTTGGATTAATTGGCTGGCTCTACTTCCGCCCTAACATTTCCACGGTTTTTCGCAAGCCGATCGAGCGGGTGAAATTTACAAAACTGACCAGCACCGGAGATCTGGCCAGCGCCGTTATCTCGCCTGACGGAAGCGTGATCGCCTTTACCCGCACCGACAATGTTTATCTGAAGGACATCGCTACGGAAAAAGAGATAAAACTTGATATTCCCAACGTTAAGTCGTTCAGTTCCCTGCAATTTTCACCCGCCGGCGATTTTATTTACTTTCGCAGCAACAGGGTTTTGTCGGCGCAAACCGAAATTTCGAAGGTTTCGCGGTTTGGCGGCGAATCGCAGCCGGTCGTCGAGCGTTCGTGGGGGTCGTTCAGCGTTTCGCCCGACGGGAAAAAGATCGCATATTTTCTGAATGTGCCGCCAGTGGCCAAATTCAACTTAAAAATCAGGGATCTCGAGACCGGCGAAGAGAAGGAATATTTCGCGGCCGAACAGCCGCACAGCCCGTGCGCCATCTGCGCACCGGCCTGGTCGCCTGACGGCGGCAAGATCATCTTTTCAACGAATATCCCGACCGGGAATGGGCAGTTGTTCATTGTCGATCTGAAAATCGATAAAAAAGAAGAAATAAAACTTGATAAGCTTAAACGGTTCGAGCAGGCTGCATGGCTCCCCGACGGACACGGTTTTATCATCTCCGCCACCGAGGGCAGCCGTATTTTTCATCTTTGGAAGGTGTATTATCCCGACGGCGAGATTCAGCCTGTTACCAACGGTTTGTCGGCTTATGGCAAAGTCACTATCTCGTCCGACGGCAAAAGTATTCTTGCGATGCAAACGGATGAAACATCGAATATTTTTGTCGCGAACGCCGACAACCTGAAGGAACATAAGCAGTTGACCACGGGGCAACAAAACAGCTTCGGGCAGAATGGTTTGCATTGGGTGGACGAGCGAAGACTGCTTTACTCGATGCAGACGGAGCAGAATCTTGTTGATAATCTTGCGATCCTTAATATCGAAGATGGTTCAAAAACCCAGGTAACAAACGATAAGCGCAACTCTTTCCGCGTTCCGGTGTCTGACGGAAAACGGATATGGTTCACGATGAATCAGGACGGCTCGTCCCAGATTTTCCAGATGGACATTGATGGAAAGAACATCAAACAGTTAACAGACGGAAATGACGGCTTAAGGCAATCGCCCCGGGTCGACACTAATGCGAGGTATCTTTACTATGTAGTTCGCGGAAAGGAAGGAAGCGGCATTCGCCGATTCGATTTGCAGAATAATCTTGAAGAAGTCATCTTTAACAATCCTGAGTTTCAACCCGGACCATTCCTGGAGATTTCACCGGATGATAGATACCTTACCTTTACGCGGGTCCGCGAACGTACAGGTGAAATCGGCGGCCAATTTAACGCTGAAATGGCGGTTGTCGCGGTGGAAGACGCGACGGTGATTAAGGTGTTTCCGGTTTCGATGATCCCGCCCATTCGCCGCTTTTCGCCCGGCGGAAAATCGATAGACTGGATCTACGCCGCGACCGAAGGCACGCAGATCGTCCGCCAGGCGGTTGATGAAAGCAAACCGACGCCTATTTACACCGCTCAAGAAGGTGAAATTTTCAATTTTGCATGGTCTAAAAACGGAAAACAGCTTGCAATAGCTATAGGACAACAATACAAAGATGCGGTTTTACTCACCGATTTTGATAAATAGCGCATTTTTTTTCGACCTCAAAATTTTNNCGCCTTATTTTTTTGGAGATTTTCACAGGCAGGGTTTCGTGCTTAAGAAGCCGGCGATTTTGTAACTCTTGCCAACAGGTTTCTTCCGCGATTTTCCACATTTTTATCCACAGCTTTTCCACAATCTTTTCCACAAGAATCTCAATTTAGCCCTATAAAATAAGGGCAATAGTTAAAGCATTTTCTACTTGACATTGAATTTCCAGGGTGTAAGATAGCTTCACAGTCGAGATTGCTTACGGGCATTTTGACCGGCACCGGGAGGTGGAAC
>DLHV01000244.1:0-30678 GCA_002483395.1 Chloracidobacterium sp. UBA7659
CCTGTTTTAGGCGGCGGAAGTGCTTCGATTCCGCAATTCCAAGACGTAAGCTTTTTGAATGGAATCAGCAATCATCTCGGCACAAATGCGAATGTAACTTATGCTCGCGGAATCAGTAATTACAACAACTTAGCTAATCGAATAACTTTTTCAGGCGATGTTAAAGCCGAATTTTTCGACAATCTAGAACTTTCGGGAACGCCCGCCAAAACTGAAAACGTGTCGAATATAAATTTTGGAAAACTTCTCGAAGGTTTTAATTTTGGAAATTCGCCTGAGTACGAATCTTTTTCAGCCGGAGAAAGTCCGGCTTCCTTTTCAATATTTGCGGGTGCAAAACCGATGTCGGCACGCTGGACAGCCAGCTTTACGCCGAAAACAAGCGGAGAATTTGAGGTGTTTGTTCAACAAGCAGGTTTTGGCGACACCAATTATCGGCTTTATGTTGATGGCAAATTAATCCGTGACCGCTGGGCGATAAACATTGCCGCGACTGAACCCACCACTCTTTCGCTTGACGCAAAACCGCACAAAATAGTCTTGGAATTCAAAGCAAGCGGCGGACTTTCTCAGCCGTTTATTCGCCTCTGCATCGTCGAACGCGGAAATTGGGTTGAACAAAACGCCATCGAATTAGCCAAAAACGCTGATGTCGTTATTGTTGCCGTCGGTTTTGATACGGTGATGGAAACAGAACATTTTGATCGCACTTTCAGCTTGCCGCCGGGACAAAATGAATTAATTCAACAACTTGCACAGGTTAATAAAAACGTCATCGTTGTTATAAATTCGGGCGGCGGCGTTGATATGTTGCCTTGGATTGACCAAGTTTCGGGTATATTGCAAGCGTGGTATGCAGGGCAAGAAGGCGGAACCGCACTCGCCGAAATTTTGTTTGGTGCGACAAATCCTTCGGGACGATTACCCGCAACATTTGAACGAAAAGCCGAAGATAATCCGACTTTCGACAATTATTATCCCGCCGAAAATTCAAACAAAATCGTTTACAAAGAAGGCATTTTTGTCGGCTATCGCGGTTATGAAAAAAATAATATCGTGCCGTTGTTTCCGTTTGGATTCGGCTTGAGTTATACAAATTTTGAATATTCAGGTTTGTCAGTTAAACCTTTGAACGACGGACGTTTTGAGGTTTCTTTTACCATTAAAAACACAGGTAAAATGGACGGAGCAGACGTTGCTCAAGTCTATGTCGGAAGCAAAAAAGATTCAAAGGTTGCACGTCCAATCAAAGAACTAAAAGGTTTTGAAAAAGTCTTTTTGAAAGCAGATGAAACAAAGCGAGTTGTTATTACACTCGACAAGCGCGCGTTTTCGTATTTCGACGCGAGTTCAAGAAATTGGCGTGCCGAAGCGGGCGATTACGAAATTTTAGTCGGACGCTCGACCGCAGATATTGTTTTACGGAGTAATGTTTCACTTAAGAATGACCTGACAAGTGAGCGGTAGTATGAAGATTAAATTTAGTTTGTTGTTGTGCATGTCGCTGGTTGTTGCGGTTTCTGCTGGCGCGCAAAATCTCAAATCGCCGAACGGCAATCTTGCGCTGGAGTTTGGATTGAGCGAATCGGGTGAGGCGACATATCAGCTTTTATACAAAGGCAGGACAGTAATACGCACAAGCAAGCTCGGTTTTGAACTAAAANNCAGCCTGCGTTGCGAACAGGTTTTACTACCGTCGATACAAAACGAGCGGAAAAGGACGAAACCTGGAATCCGGTTTGGGGTGAGGTCAGAACCATCCGCAATCATTACAGAGAACTTGCCGTCACTTTACAACAATTGACTCGGCGCATTATCGTGCGGTTTCGGCTGTTCGATGACGGACTCGGTTTTCGTTGCGAGTTTCCGGTGCAGAACGACCTCAAGTACTTCACCTTGGCGGATGAAAAAACTGAGTTTAAGTTAACAGGCGATCACAAGGCGTTTTGGATTCCGGGCGATTACGATTCGAATGAGCAGCAATACACGACATCGAAATTGAGCCAGATCAACGCTCTCGAAAGCTCAAGGGCTAATGGCATCGCGTTTCACACGGAGATAGCCGACAACGCCGTGCAGACGCCGCTGATGATGAAAACGGCCGACGGGCTTTACATTAATATTCACGAAGCCGCGCTGGTTAACTATCCGACAATGTATGTGATGGTCGATCGCAATGCATTCGGGATGACGTCCCATCTCACGCCAAATGCTGTCGGCAGCGCAGCTTTTTTGCAGACGCCGGCAAGAACGCCGTGGCGAACAGTGATCGTCAGCGACAAGGCGACCGATATTCTCGCGTCGAAATTAATTTTGAATCTAAACGAGCCAACAAGGATCAAAGACACAACATGGATAAAGCCGCAAAAAATGGTCGGCGTATGGTGGGAGATGCACGTCGGTAAAGCAAGCTGGAATTATTCGGATGTCAGCAACATAATTTTAGCGAACACCAACTGGAAAACCATGAAGCCAAACGGCAAACACGGCGCGAATACCGCCAACGTCAAACGCTATATCGATTTTGCTGCGAGAAACGGCATCGACGGCGTGCTGGTAGAAGGCTGGAATGTCGGCTGGGAAGATTGGTTTGGCAACTGGAAAGAAAATGTTTTTGATTTCGTCACGCCGTATCCGGATTTTGATGTTAAGGAATTACAAAAATACGCCGCTGCGAAACGCGTCAAGCTAATAATGCATCATGAAACATCCGGCTCGGCAAGCAACTACGAACGCCGTCTTGATGAGGCGTTTCGCTTTATGAAAGCGAATGGCTACGACGCGGTTAAAACAGGCTACGTTGGCAAGATCGTTCCGCGCGGAGAGTTTCATGACGGGCAGACGATGGTCAATCACTACATCCACGTTGTTGATACCGCCGCCAAGTACAAGATCTCGGTAGATTCGCACGAGTCGGTGCGTTTGACCGGACTACATCGAACGTACCCGAATTGGATCGCCGCTGAAGCTGCCCGTGGAAACGAATTCAATGCCTGGAGTGTCGGGAATCCCCCTGAACACGAAACGATCCTTCCCTTTACACGCCTGATGGGCGGACCTATGGATTACACACCCGGTATTTTTGAGATAAAGATGAGCCACTATGACACGAACAAAGAAGAACAGGTTCACACGACGCTGGCGAAGCAGCTTGCTCTTTATGTGACGATGTACAGCCCGCTCCAAATGGCCGCGGATCTGCCCGAAAACTACGAAAAGCGAATGGACGCGTTTCAGTTTATTCGCGATATCGCCGTCGATTGGGACGATACGAAAATTCTCGAAGCCGAGCCTGGTGATTTCATCACGATTGCTCGAAAGGCAAAAAACCGCGATGCCTGGTTCGTCGGCGCGATAACGGACGAAAACGCCCGCATAGCTAACGTTCTATTAGATTTTCTATCGCCCGGCCGTCAATACGTTGCGACGATTTACTCCGACGCGAAAGACGCTCATTGGGAACGCAACCCGATGGCCTACGAAATAAGAAGCTTTATTGTAAACAACAAGACAGATCTGAACCTGACTCTCGCAAACGGCGGCGGAGCGGCGGTCAGCCTGAGACCGGCCACAATAGCCGATTCACGCGAATTGAAGAATTATTAAGAGGTCTTTGCCCGCGAATTATGCGAATAACAGCGAATAAGATTTAAAGAACCAAAGTAATTCGCGCAGATTCGCATAATTCGCGGGCAAAATCCGAGCTTTCTTTATGAGAATTGTAGCTTTCATTTTTTTATCCACCGCGTTTGTATGCATTTTGATTCCATCTGCCTCTGCTCAAACTCCCAGCGGACTTATCCAGAAAAAATCACTGCCACAAAGCCGTCTTGAGCTTTCCCGCCGCACACAAAATGGCTCGTTCTATGATGTTGTTGGACGTAAATCCGCGGCTTTCGGGTATGAGCACCGCAATCTTGAAGCTTGGGTTTATCCAATGAAAATAGTTGACGATCTTGAATTTTTTTTTTNNACCAATATAAACGTCAGACCCGAAGCGACTATCTTGACCTACTCACATGCCGCCTTTACGGTTAAGCAGATCGTTTACGCTCCGGTGGATGAGCAAGGTCTGATAATTTTACTCGACATCAACACTCGCCTGCCGATGACAGTCGATGTTTCTTTTCGCCCAAAACTTTCACTTGCATGGCCGGGAAATCTGATGACAGGGTTTTACGGACAGGACGAAAAAGAAAAGTACTATTTTATCGGGGAAGAAACGCAGAAAATTTACGGAATCGTCGGAACGCCGGATGCGAAAGATATTTCGTTAATGCCATATCAGGAAGAACCACGCGACGCTCCCGTTCGTTATCAAATACAGGTTTCGCCCGATGTAGCGGCGAAGAATTTCATTCCCGTTGTGATTGCCGGCAGCACCGAAGGACGGACAAAGGCGGTCGAAAACTATAAGAAACTCCTCGACAACGCCCTGCCGTTATACGAAAGCAACGTTAAGTACTATGAGAATTTTCTAGAAAATACCACACAGATAACAACACCCGACGAACAGCTAAACACGGCCTTCGAGTGGGCGAAAATCGGAGTAGAAAAAGGAGTGGCGACCAATCCGTTTTTAGGAACTGGATTGCTTGCTGGTTTTAGGACTTCGGGCGATTCGGAACGCCCCGGTTTTGCCTGGTATTTCGGACGGGATTCGATGTGGACGGCATTGGCTATCGACTCCTACGGCGATTTTGCCACAACGAAAAGTGCGCTAGATTTTTTGAAAAAATATCAGCGCGATGACGGCAAGATTCCTCACGAAATTTCGCAAAGTGCAACGCTCACGGATTGGTGGAAGGGTTATCCCTACGCCTGGAATTCGACTGACGCGACGCCGCTTTATGTCATCGTCCAGGCCGATCTCTACCGGACAACGGGCGGTCTTGAATATCTAACGCAAAACTGGAATTCAATCCTCAAAGCCTATGAATATGAGGAAACGACCGACACCGACCGGAACGGGTTGATCGAAAACACAAAATTCGGACATGGCTGGGTCGAAGGCGGCGCTTTGTATCCGCCACACGAAGAGATTTACCTTCAGGGTGTGTGGATAGAAGCCTCTAGGAGTTTAGCGGAAATGGCGGAGGTTTTGGGCGATAAGGCTATAGCGGCGCGGGCTCTTGCAAATGCCGAGCGTGCCCGAGTAGCGATGGAAAAGACTTACTGGCTTGAAGATCGAAGTTTTTACGCCTACGCTACCCAGATTCCACCGAAAGAACCGGTCAAAGCCGAACCGGGGCCCAATCGGGAACGCCGTCAGGTTCGTTTGAATGAACTGGCCAAACAAACAATATATGACGAAGACACCGTTTTGCCCGCTGTCCCTATGTGGTGGCGGATCATGGAAAATAACGAGCGCGCTCAAAAGCAAATCGACCGTATCGGAAGTTCCAAAATAGCCACTGACTGGGGAGCGAGAATCCTGGCGAACGACAGCCGGTTGTATGATCCGCTTTCATATCATTATGGCTCAGTCTGGGGATTATTCACTGGTTGGCAATCAGTAGCGGCGTATAATTATGGCCGCCCACATATTGGCTATCAGGCGTTGATGGCGAATTGCCTGCTGACCTATGCAAACGCACTTGGCTACGTTACAGAACTTCTTTCAGGTGATTTCAACGCTCCGTTCGGCCGCTCGTCGCATCATCAGGTTTGGTCCGAGGCGATGGTTATCTCGCCCATCATGCGTGGAATGTTCGGAGTTGAGGTTCGCAAAGGCGGCAAAATAGTGAAATTCGCGCCGACCATTCCCGCAAACTGGAACAATGTGAATGTTCGCGGAGTTCGTGCTGGCAATTCTTCGTTTGATTTCAAACTGTCTAGAACAAATGGAAAAACGATCATTTCCATTGAACAGCGCGGTCACAATATCACTATTCCGGCAAAATTTATTTTGTCCCCGGCATTTCCGCTCGATGTTCGGATAAAAATGGTCACAGCGGCCGGCAAAAAAACCGCCTTTCGGATGAGACAAATCGGCGACGTTCAGCAGGCCGACGTTGAGGTTGATTTAACAACGCAGAAAGCTGAAATTATTTTTACTTTCGATGGAGGAACAGACGCTTACTATTTGCCTCAGCCACTCGTTTTCGGATCTGAAAGTTCAGGTCTGCGAATCATCAAATCGCAGGCACGGGAAAACGGGCTTTATTTATTGTTGGAAGGATTGGGCAGCCAAGATTACAGGCTCAACGTGAAATCGCCTCGTCAACTCCAGACAACTCAAGGGATTTCGATAAAGCCCATTGGTCCGGGCGAATATCAACTAGATCTGTCGTTTCAAAGCTCACCCGCCGGCTATTCTAAACGCGAAGTAATGATTCCATATCGAAGCGACAAATGACATCGCACAGATTTTACTATGGATATTTACAGTACGTGTTCGCTAATTGTCCCGGTTATGCTTAACATCATCGAACGCCTGTTTGAGGGCCTTCAGAATGTCGGCTCGGTTGAATGAAGATTTCCGGTTGAATCGGATCTCGATTGCAAAATCTTTATTTGACGCTTCGTATCGGAAAGATTTCTCGGCTTCGTTAGCGACGTGTTTTGGCTTGTGTACTATTGCGTGACCATTTCCTTCCGATTTGACGGACGCTTGGGTTTTCAGTGTCGGTTTGCCAGAGCCGATGCGTTCGAGATAAGCGAACATAGCTTCTTCGTCAAACTGCCGGGCAATTTCAAGCAACGTGGTTTTCGACGATATCTTTGCCTGGAGGCATTTTAGGCGGATCTCGCCTGGCAGGCCTGCAATAGCCAGCAACTCGTTCACGACTGACCTGCCTTTGCTGATTTTCTGTGCGATTTCGTCTTGCGTATATCCAAACTTTTCTCTCAAAGCGGCGAGGCCGTCAGCCTCCTCCCAAATCGTCAGATCCTTACGCTGAAGGTTTTCTATGAGCGCTATCTCGGCAACGCCTTTTTCATCCAGATCAAGTTCGATGCAAGGCACCTCGGTCAAGCCGGCCAACTGCGAAGCCCGCCACCGCCGTTCGCCGGCAACGATCATCCACGTGCCGGTTCTCGAGTTCGGTTTGACTAAAAGCGGTTCGAGGACGCCTTTTTCCCTGATAGAATTAGCAAGTTCTGTCAGGTCACCGATTTCCCTTCGCGGCTGCTCGGGATTTGGCGCGATAAGATGGACTTGAATTGTCTTTCCGATGGTGCGAGTAGTCGTTGCGAACACATCAACGTAATGCGAATCATGCCGCATTTGCACGCCGGTTGGTAGACCCGGTTTGGACACGCTTTAGTACCTCCTTCGATAAGCTTTGATATTCGGCGGCTCCCGAAGATTTCGGAGCGTACTCGAATATCGGCTTTTTGTGCGCCGGCGACTCTTCAAGCCTGACGCTTCTCGTAATTATTGTGTTAAAAGTCGTTTTGCCGAAAACGTCTCGAATGTGCCTTTCGACATCCTTTGACAAGGCCGTGCGGCGGTCGAACAATGTGACCAAAACTCCCAACAAACTCAACTCAGGATTCGGCCTTGAACGGATCTTCTCGATCGTTTCAAGCAGATCGTCGGTGCCTTCGAGTGCAAAGTACGACGACTGGATCGGGATCAGTACATGCTGTGCAGCAACAANNGCGTCGGCGGCGTGTCGATAAACACAAGATCGTAGTTCGCACGGACCTTTTCAAGCCTGTCCCGCAAACGAAACGCCGCGTCAAAATCGCCGATCAGTTTTGCCTCAAGCTTCGCGAGGTTGATGCGCGCCGGAATCAGATCCAGATTCTTAACACCTGTCTTGTAAATCAAATCGTCAAAGTGTTTATCAGGCTCCGTAAAAAGTTCGTAAGAGCCGCCGTTCAACACCGACGAATCCAAAAAAGAGAGTGTGCTATTGCTTTGCGGATCGAGGTCGATCAGCATGACTTTCTTTCCCGCAAGTGCGCAGGCAGCGGATAGATTAATTGCGGTTGTCGTTTTACCGACGCCGCCTTTTTGGTTGGCAATTACTATTATCATTGTCGATCCGGTTTATTATTTATCCGATCAGATCAGGCCATTCTTCGGGTGACGGCAGTGCTTCATCATTGCCCGCGTCAGGATCAAGCGGATTCGCTGATGCCGAAAGATCCAAAACCTTTTGCTGAACAAAGATCGGGCAATCAAGGCGAAGGGCGAGAGCGATTGCGTCAGACGGGCGTGCGTCCATCGATACGAGTTCACCATTTTCGTTGGTTAATTCTATCAGAGCATAGAACGTATTCTCAAGAAGATCGGTAACTATAACCCGTGACGGGCTTAATCCACACTCAAGGATCAGATTTCTCAGCAGATCGTGTGTCATGGGACGCTGCGGGACAATCTTCTCGATCTCAAGGGCTATGGCGTTGGCTTCGAACGCTCCGACCCATATTGGCAGAACTGTTTCCGAATCTATGCCCTTTAGGACGACTATCGGCGTGTTCGTGTTAGGATCCATGATCAATGCGCCAATTTTTACTTCTACTAACATATGTCGTCAACCACCGTCTTTAGTTGAGTGTTCCAAACAACGAGTTGGATTTAACTTCTGTAATTTCTACGTTAACGATCTGCCCGAGCATTTCGCTCGGCGCTTCAAAATTTACGACCTTATGACAAGTTGAATGGCCCGAAACCTGCGTGGTTGACCTGCTTGCCTTCTTTTCGGCCAGCACTTGAAGCGTTTTTCCAAGATAACGCTTCAGGACGGCTGCCTGGGTTTTTCTTTGCACGGTCTCAAGCTCCAAAAACCTTTCGGTTTTCTCGTCGAACGAGACGTCATCGGCCATTTCGAATGCCGGCGTGCCTGGCCGCGGAGAATACTTCAATATATATGCAGCGTCGTATTTCGAGTATTCGACCGCTTTTAAGGTGTCTTCAAAATCTTCTCGCGTTTCACCTGGAAAGCCAACAATTATATCAGTTGTCAACGATATGTCGCGCTCCGATGCCCTAAGATNNTAGCGGTCTATCGTGTGGCCCCGTTTCATCGCCCGAAGTATGCGGTCGCTTCCCGACTGGACCGGCAGATGAACCCAGTTGCACAAATTTTCATGTTCGTTTATCGCGTCGACAATGTCGGCGTGAAAATCGCGCGGGAACGATGTGTTGAATTTGATCCGTTCGATGCCGGTTGCGGCGACAGCACGAAGCAATCGGGCAAAAGGAGTGAATCCTTTAAATCCTTCAAGGCCCGAATCGGAAGATGGACGGTAGCTGTTAACATTTTGCCCTATCAAATGAACTTCCTTCACCCCGTTCCTGCTCATTTCCATGATTGACCGAATAATTTCGGATGCAGGCAGGCTCACTTCGCGCCCCCGCGAGAATGGGACAATGCAATAGGTGCAGAATTTATTGCAGCCCTCGATTATAGGAACAAAAGCGACATAAGGTGAATGTCTCTGCGCGTCAGCGACGTTCCAGTCGTAGTCTGTCTCGCGGTCACCGAGATCGAAAACATCGTTCTCGCCCTCCAACACTCTATTTATCGCATTTGAAATTCTACCGACTGCTTTTGTCCCGAGTACAAAATCTATTCCTTCGATCTTTTCAAAGAGCGTTTCGCCTTCGAGCTGTGCTACACAGCCCATCACGCCGATTAACGGCTTTTCACGGCCTGAATTTCGGATACGTCCCACGCGGGTGTAAAGTTTCTGTTCGGCTTTTTCCCGAACGGAACAGGTGTTAATCAGGACGACATCGGCAAGTTCTTCGCTTGAAGTCATCTCGAAACCATTCTTCGCAAGCGTGGTCGCAACGCGCTCGGAATCGGATACGTTCATTTGACACCCGANNATTTCAAGATAGACTTTCTTCATAGATACTTCTTTGGATATATGAACCCGTTGAGCTTCAAATCACGCGACTTCGTTCATCTGCATCTGCATACGGATTATAGCCTTTTGCAGAGCACAATCCAACTCAAGCCGTTGGCAAAACGACTCGGAGAATTGGAGATGCAGGCATGCGCAATTACCGACTATGGCAACATATATGGAGCCGTATCCTTTTATAATGCAATAAGATCGGCCGGGATTCGGCCCATTATCGGCTATGAGGCATTTGTCGCCGGTACAAGCAGATTTGACAAAAGCTCGGCGGTTCAATCGGGCGAAAAACCTCATTATAATCTCATTTTGCTGGCGAGAGATCTCACCGGCTATCACAATCTTGTACATTTGTCGTCCAAAGCATTTACCGAAGGTTTTCATCACAAAGCAAGGATCGATTTGGACATATTAGCGAGTCATAGCGACGGCCTGATTGCACTTTCGGCGGGATATGATGGGGCTGTCGCCCATCATCTGCAGAACGGAAATGCTAAAAAGGCGCTTGAAACCGCAAAGACACTGGAATCGATCTTCGGCAGTGGAAATTTCTATCTTGAGATCCAGGATCACGGCACTGAAATTGATGTGAATAATATCAAGGCAACAGTCGAACTTTCAAAGTCTTCGGGAATCCCGATCATCGCCGCGAATGACGCTCATTATCTAAATGAGGCTGACTCGCGGGCACATGAAGTGATGCTCTGCATCGGCGAAGGACGAACACTTAGCGACAGCGGTCAAGGCGTTTTGCCGACATCGAAATATTACGTCCGTTCGGCCGAGGAAATGTGGAAGCTTTTCGGCGACGAACTGCCTGAGTCGCTTACAAACACACTAAAGATCGCGGAGCATTGCGATGTAAGGCTGCTTGTCGGTGAAGATAATTTGATTCTTCCGAATTATCCGATACCTGCCGATTCAGCGTGCGCCGATCTGGTCAGTTATTTCGAAGAGAAGGTCGCGGAGGGCTTTGAAGAGCGAAAAGAGACGGTTTTGCTGCCGATGCAGTCGCTGGGCAACCTCAAATATGACTTCACCGCCTATCAGGACAGACTTGAGCTCGAAATCGGGATAATCGAGAAAATGGGTTACGAGGGATATTTCCTGATCGTTTGGGATTTCATCAAGTACGCCGTTCGGCAAAATATACCAGTCGGGCCCGGACGTGGTTCTGCTGCCGGCTCACTTGTAGCATATTGTCTCGGCATTACCGGCATCGATCCACTTCAATACGATCTCCTTTTTGAACGATTCCTGAACCCGGAACGTGTATCGATGCCGGATATCGATATCGACTTCTGTATTCGGGGCCGCGGCGACGTTATCAACCACGTCACCGAAGTCTATGGGCGCGACTCAGTCTGCCAGATCATCACATTCGGTACGATGGCGTCGCGAGCCGCGATCAAAGATGTCGGACGTGCCTTGAATATGCCGTACGGCGATGTTGAGAGGATCGCCAAGCTCATTCCGCCGCCGATACGAGGCCGCAACGTCAGTATCTCGCAAGCACTCGAAAGTGTTCCTGAACTTAAGGCAGCCACGAAAGACCCAAAGATAAAAGACCTGATCGATCTCGCATTGCGGCTTGAAGGCTGCTCACGGCACTCGTCGGTACATGCCGCCGGCGTCGTCATTTCGCCTAAGCCGCTCCACGAGATCGTTCCGGTCGCCATCTCGTCGAAAAACGAACTCACAAGCCAATATTCGATGAACGATCTGGAGAAGGTCGGGATGCTCAAGATGGACTTCCTCGCCCTGACCACCTTGACGGTTATTAACGACTGTCTCGCATCGCTTCGCGAGAAAACCGGCGTTGAGATCGATTGGAGCCAGATCTCGCTAAACGACGAGAAGACGATGGAGCTGTTCGGAGACGGAAGGACCGATGCGATATTCCAGTTCGAGTCTTCGGGAATGCAGGAGATATGCCGCAGGTTGAAGCCGAAGGAGCTCGAGGATCTGTCGGCTTTGAACGCGCTTTATCGTCCCGGCCCAATTGACGGCGGCATGATCGAGGATTTCATACAACGTCACCGCGGCGAGAAGCAGGTCCGTTATCTNNCCTGAGCAACACCTACGGCGTGCTGGTGTATCAGGAACAAATCATGCAGCTTGCGCAAAAGCTTGCCGGTTACAGCCTTGGCGAAGCCGACACGATGCGACGCGCGATGGGTAAGAAAAAGCGAGAGGACATGGCCAAGGAAGAGATCAAATTCGTCGACGGGGCGGTCGGCAACGGGATCAAGAAGGACAAGGCCGAGGCGATCTTCAAACTAATGGCCCAGTTTGCCGACTATGGTTTTAACCGCAGTCATAGTATCGCTTATGCATATCTCGCGTTCCAGACTGGGTATCTAAAAGCGCACTACCCGGCTTTCTTCTTTGCATCGGTCCTGTCTCACGAATCCGATGACAGCGCCAAGGTTTACAAATATTCGAGCNNGGTCTATGGGCTTGAGCCTTCTGCCGCCGGACATTAACGAAAGCGATGACAGTTTTACGCCGTCACAGGATTCAGTCAGGTTTGGTTTGAACGCGATAAAAGGCAACGGGACGGCGACGATCTCCGCCATAGTCGATGCCCGAAAAAAAGGGAGGTTCATTTCCCTGTTCGATTTTGTGTCTCGGATCGATCAAGGAGCCATAGGCAAACGGGGTCTTGAAAGCCTGATAACGTCCGGGACGTTTGATTCTCTTATGTTGCCGGAGACCTCGGTCAACTTGTGGCGAGCGAGGCTCTTTGCCGGGATTGACGATGCTCTTTCATACAGCCAAAAAGCCTGGAACGACAAATTAAGCGGACAGCACGGGTTGTTTGCTTCGGACAATACCGAACAATCCCTGGCAGACGTGAATCTGCCCGATGTTCAGCCGTGGTCGCAATCCGAGCTTTCGCGTCAGGAAAAGGCGGCGATAGGATTTTATCTCTCGGCACACCCGCTCGATGAATATAGAGGGATCTTGTCTGGCCTAAAGATCCTCAACATAGCCGATTATGAAGACATCAAACCCGGCGACACGCTTACATTGGCTGGAATCGTATCAGGTGCGCAGATAAAGTATAGTAAGAAAGGCAATCGTTTTTGTGTATTTCGGCTTGAGGACCGTTCCGCTGGCGTTAAAGGCCTGATGTGGGCCGAGGCCTTCGGCAAATACGGCGATCTTATAAAAAATGATGAGTTGTTGATAGTCAATGGCCGCGTTGAATCGGCCGACGGAAATGACATAACCTTTATTGCCAGCGAAGTTAGATCGCTTCTCGACGCCGAGCCGCGAAACGCCCGCGGGTTGTCCATTGTCCTTCCAAAACAAGATTTTGACGATGATTATTTTTACGATCTCTTCTCTTTACTTAGCCGCACACAAGGAACCTGCGCGGTTTCAATCGACCTTCCGGCCGAAGATGTTGACGTGAAATTTCAAACGCAGGCACTGAGAGTGCAAGGCTCGGCGGCGCTTGAAAGCGACCTGGTAAGAAAAGGCTGTACGGTAAGTTGGATATTGTAGTCGTTAAGCGAATTATGGTTCAAGTTGCTCAGAAGACCGCATTCGATAGAGTTCTTATGGCACGCCACCCCGAGCGGCCGTATTCGATGGATCTTTTCTCGTATATTTTTACGGATTTTGCCGAAATACACGGCGACCGCAGGTTTGCTGACGACGCCGCTATGGTCTGTGGTTTTGCAAAACTGGATGGAACGGAAGTTGTCGTCATCGGACAGCAAAAAGGCCGCGATACGAATCAGCGCCGTCATAGAAATTTTGCGATGTCGAAGCCTGAGGGCTATCGCAAAGCCCTTCGCGTGATGAAGCTCGCTGAGAAGTTTGGCCGGCCGATAATCTCATTCATCGACACTCCTGGAGCGTATCCGGGAATTGACGCCGAGGAGCGAGGCCAAGCCGAAGCCATCGCCTTGAACTTGCGCGAAATGGCCGGTCTGAAGGTTCCGATCATAGCAGTCGTGCTCGGCGAGGGCGGTTCGGGCGGGGCATTGGCGATCGGGATCGGCGACAGGGTGTTGATGATGGAGAATGCCATCTATTCGGTTATATCGCCCGAAGGCTGCGCGGCGATACTTTGGAAGGATGCCGCCCAATCCGATCTCGCCGCTGCTGCCCTTAAGCTAACTGCCGGCGATCTCAAGAAGTTCGGGTTAATAGATGAAGTAATACCCGAGCCAAAATCGTGGGAAGTCGGGTCGGACGACAAGGGTGACCGAAAGAAAACTGCCGCCTTCGAAGGCATCGCGGACAGTCTGAAACGAACAATAAAGAAGCATCTGACAGAACTATCCGCAACCGATCCTAAGAAACGGGTTGTCGAGCGATTTCAGAAATTCCGGCAAATGGGAAAGTGGGTTTAGTATCCCCACTTCGCTTAGAACGGAATATCGTCGTCGGCCTTAGCGGGGCGAGCGAATTCCGTTGCAGGCGGGTCAGCCGGACCTGCGTATTCGGCCTCATTCGACGACGGTCCCGCCGAGAAATCGTCGGACGAACGCCCGCCGCCGATAAAATGCATATCGGTTCCGTTTACTTCGAACGTGAAACGCTTGTTGCCGTCCCTGTCGGTCCATTCCTCAACGCCAAGACGGCCTTCTACATATACAGGGCTTCCCTTTGTCAGGTATTTAGCGGCGTTTTCGGCTTGCTGGCGCCAAAGAGTCACGCGAAACCATGTGGCGACTTCCTGCATTTCACCCGCCTTGTCACGCTTTTTTTCATTGGTCGCAAGCGAAAAATTGCAGACGGCGGTTCCCTGCGGCGTGTAGCGAAGTTCGGGATCACGGCCGAGATTTCCGACGAGGATAATTTTATTAAAAGACATTTTTTAGACTTTCTCCGGTACAGAATAAATTAAAAGCAAACTTTTTCGGATAGTACATTCATCAATCTATTACGGTCAAGTCGGCTATGATAGAATCTTTTTTTAGCGAGCAAATCGATAATTTATTGACCGTCAACATTTGCAGCCGAAATGACCCGCCATATTCTCACAAACTTTCTGCTGCAGATCGCTATCTTTTTTTCTATTCTGACAATTTCGGGTACTTTCTATCAAACTGCCGCACAAAGCAGTGAATCAAGCCCGGTAAAATTGACCAAATGTTCCGAATATCATATTGAAGGCCCGGTGGCGGAGGCCCTTAATGCTGACGCACAAAGGGTGTATGTCGGAACGGCGGATGGTAGCGTCCTTGCCCTGAATTCGAATATCTCGTCCAGCGTTTGGCGGACCGAACTTGGCGGTGAGATCGTCTCGAACATAGTTTCGGCCGAAATGGGGATGTTCGTGGTTTCAAATCCTGTTAAAGTGGCGGAATCTGCATCGGCCGAATCGATTCTAAGATCGCTGAGTAAGGAAACGGGTGTTCCGAATTGGGCGATCCGGCTTCCCTTCTCCGAACGCGTGTTTCTCGGGACCGTCGAAGGAACGATCGTGGTAGTGAGCGTTGATGGCTGGATAGCAGGCGTTGCCGCTCAAACTGGACGCGTTCGCTGGCAGACCCCATCTTTCGGCAGGATAACTGCACGGCCCACGTTCTCAGCACATGGCATCGCCTTTGGAACGAGTGAAAAGCAGATGTTTTTTGTTTCACTGGAGACGGGTGAGGTCGTGTTCAAGGGCTCAACTGACTTCATTCCGACGGCTATTACGAATCCGTCGCCCGAACTTCTTGTAGCTGGTGACGAGCGTGGCAACGTCCTATCGATTGGCATTCCAGGAGGAAAAAATATCTGGAAATTCAAGAGCGGAGCTGCGATCTCGTTCGTTCAGGTTTCCAAAGAAGGCCTTTTTATTACGTCGCTCGATAACTTCATATACCTGATCTCAATGTACAACGGTGACGTGATCTGGAAGCGGAGGCTGCCCGGACGTGTCATCGAAGGCGGATTGATTATTGAAGGTTTCGTTGCCGTGCTGATCTACGGCGAGAACTCGGCATTTTTGATAGATTCGAAAAAAGGGAAAATTGTCGATCAACTCGCCCAAAACGATAAGAATTTTGTAAACCAGGTCCCGGTTCCTATTAGAAATTCGGGCTTGCTAACGACAACTTCCGATGCTGTAACACTGTACTCGATAAAAGACTGCAGTCTGGAAATAGGAAAGGCGACATCAACGATGCCGCCTTCCGCAAATCTCAAAATTCGGGTTCACTAGTTAGTGAGCGACCGAATAGTCATTCATAATTGCATAAATCTCGTCTTTAACGAGCAATTTTTTCTTCTTTAGCGTGGATTCTTCGATCTGTTCGTCGTCGTTCGGGTAAGTCAGATGGGCGAGTTCAGTAAGTCTTTGTTCGTAGTTTGAATGTTGATGAACCAATTCGCGGAATGTGGGGTTGACCTTTAAAAGTTCATCTCTAACCCGGTTGGGCGTTGACATGTCCATAGCGTTTTCTTCCTCACTTTTCAATCAAAATAGGCCCAATGCTTCTGCATCGAGAAAAGTATATTGGGCTCAAGCTCATTTTAGATCAAATACGGCGCAATTATCAAGAGTTGTTTACAGTAAATTAAGATTTTTGTTTACCTATGGTCAACTTCATTACTATTCCGTCCTCAAGCGGATAGGTATAAAACCTTGTCCGTAGTGTGAATTCCGAAAAGCCGAACCGTTTGTAAAAAGAAATAGCTCCTTCATTTGAGATCCGTACGTCCAGCCAAACCGTTTCGACCATTTCGGACACACACCGATTGATAAACTCTTCAAGTAGAATAGTTCCACATCCACTTCGCTGATGCGATTTGCGTATACCAATATTGTAGATCTCCGCGTCAAAATGTGTCGCCGATAAGGCACTCATGACGCGGCGGCCAACCAGAAAACCGATGGTTCGACCGGTTACATCCTCAAGTCTCAACAGTGTTGCGTCATTTCTTTTCGATTCTTCGAGATAGTCGTTTAACGACCACGGGCTCAGGCCGCACTCCTCGGCTATATCAATAACGTCGCCGATGTCCTCGGGCTNNAGTAAATTGCGACAATTTCAAGGTTTTTACAACGGGCTCGACTTGAATTGTGAGTTGCGAACGTAATTTGGATTTAAGTCCGAGTCTCGGCTTCGTGCGGTCAAGCCGATTGCAACGGCGAGATATCGTCCGATGTTGTAGGCTCTACAATCAAAATCGTCGAATGCCGGATCGCTGGTTATAACCTCGAATGCGTCATGCTGCACATATAGGTCATGTTCCGGGAGGTCTCGGAAATATTCAAGAAGATCGTTGACCGATCCTGTGAGTGCTGGTGCTGATGAATGCCGATCACGGGAGGCGTCGAACGCCTGCCAGCAAAGTTCGTTCCGACCGATCGGAATGACTACCACACAATTCCTACCGCTCGAATGCAATTCTGCTATTGCAGGCAATAGCGGACCCCCGACACATACTATATTCAACGCTCGTGCCAGGCCCAGTGCGGTCGCCAAACCGATCCGGATACCGGTGTAGCTTCCGGGACCGTTCGAAACGGCAATAAGACCGATTTCGTGTTTTTCAGTCTGTGTCCGATCGAACATATCGGAAATGTCCGACAGTAAATCTTCGGCCCGAGAAATGTCTTCCTTGCCGTGCCAGGCGGCTATTTCGCGATTATTTCCGATCAGGGCAATACTGCCGCCGCGCACCGCCGCTTCTATGGCTAAGACTAAATTGCGTTTAGGCGACACTATTTCTTGAATAAGGTTACGCGGATCCCTTTGATTGAGGGACGAATCCTCTTGAGAATACTCCCAAATTGGTATTTTAGGCGAGACCTGTTATCGAACCTGCCATCCATTTCTATCGTCGCCTCGATCGGATTCGGTGGAATGCGCTTTTTTATCTGTCTAAAAAGCTCTTTCGGGTCATTTAAGCAGGTGTGGAGCGATTTCAAAGGTACACTGCTTTCCCATTCTTTTTCGAGAGCGGAGATCAGCCACGCAGGAAGATCCTTCGCCTCGGCCGCAAAAGGAAGATCGCCAATCTCAAGACCAAGATATTTATGTGCCAGGCCGATCGCCGCTATTATCCATTGCTGGCGAACTTCGCTCACACTACTCAGGCAAAGGTCCCAGTCAAATTCCGCGTGACGATTCTGAACCGCGTAATAGATGTCCCAAAGCCGATCTTTGGGTGCTCCGCCATCCGTTAGCCAATGGATCGCCAATATTCGAAGATGGTCCTCGGCGGACGGAACGCGAATATTTGTTCCAGCGAGATCGACCTCCTGGGAATCCTTAAATACTTCATCCCAGGCTTTTGTATCAAGATGCCGAAGCTCGCAATGCAGATCTACTCCGATCTTGCTTCCGTCCTCGGTGTTTAGCAACCTCTTTGCGATCTCGAAATCCGCCGCCGAGACGGCCAGATCGACGTCGCTGTAGAATCTCGGCTTATCATCAGGATAATTTCGTGCCGCCGCCCAGCCCTTTATCAAAATTGGTTCGACTCCCGCCCGTCGGAAAAGACGAAACGCCTCTACCACCTCGACCTCAAGCTTCTTTATGAACAGAAGCCGCCATCGAGAATCGTTGTCCATATGGCTAATGCTATTCGCTTCCACTCAAAATTTCAAAACAAAAGAGCAGCAAACAAGTCACTTGTTCGCCGCTCCTAAATTATTCTGTGGCCCTTTTTTAGGGTTGGCAAAGGCCAAGGCCGTTACAACTGGGGGCCGGACATCCTGCATTCGGAGTTGCCGGTCCGCATTCCGCATTGTTGTTGCAATTACAGCTTGCGGCCGCCATCGCACTTTTCGGCGCAACCAGAGAAGCAATAACCGGTACCGCGATCATCGTCGACAAGCCGATCNNTCTTGATCACGTCACGACGCGAAAGCCCGTTGAAATTTGCCGTGATTTCCTGTTCGAGAAGGTTATTCTCGTTCAATTGGTCGATCGCGAGCCATACAAAGTCATCACTGACACTGCTGCCTGCAAGTGATTCAACATGCCTGGCAATATCTGTAATGGATCTGTTGCCGTCACATGACTTCCAGATCAAGGCCGCGGTTTGATTCAAACAATGGGCCTTGTTCGTGTCAAGATCGTACACCAACACCTCTTCAGGAACTTCCTGAATGACGATGCCCGTTTTGCGGGCGATGGGAAATTGCGGGTTTTTCATCTTCTCCTCCAAACAAAGNNACTCCAATAGAGTTACGTCATTTTAACTAAATTAATATGATTGTCAAAAAATTTCAAAAGAAATTTTGCAAATTTTTTCGCGTCGCCTCGCGGGCTCTTGACTATTATTGCACGCCGAGCCACTAAATCCAACACCCTCAGTGAAAACTCTGAATTTCTTCTAATCGGAATCGTGTGCTGGATGATCTCAATTATACCGTTACCGGGGCTTAAAACCTGCGGATCCCAAGCTGATCCTTTCTCATAACCAGTGAGCAACACCATTCCTACCGGAATCCGTCCTCTACCGTGCTTCCCTCCAAGCTCTTCGACCGAAACATCTCTTTCGCGCGTTGTACCGTAGCGCATTGAGATCTTTCGCGGAAATGAGTGTACGTAACCGAATTCATCCAATACGGCGTATTCGTCCGAATANNCCGCGGTCAGCGTCGATTTCCCCTGAAAACTCTTGGCCGGAATGACGATCGCACTTCCGTTCCATCCAACAACCCCGGCGTGCAAGAACACTTTTGAATCGGCATATTCAGCCACTTCGATTCGGAGCCTGCTGTTCAGATTCTTAAAAAAGATCTTGGCCGATTTCCCGTAAGTAACCTGCTCGCCATTCCTAAAAAGCAGATAGTTGATACCATCGAACACAACACCGAACACGTGGTCGTAAACATCGTTTCCGTTTTCAATGAACATCGCAGCGCCAGCAAAACCCATTACGACAGCCCGTCTGGCTTCATCCAACAGCTCTTGACTATCGCTCTCGATCCTGACCCTTACGCCGTANNGCTGCCTGGCTTTATCCAGAAGGCGTTGGTTGTCGCTTTCAATTTTGACCCTTACGCCGTAAGACTCAAAATTGAATTCCCTGCCAAACGCACGACGAAAAATTAAACGCTCCTCTGACATTCAGGAATCCGGTTAGACACAGTAATGCTTTAAAGTGTCCTGTAAAGCTAACATTTTCCAGTGCTTACGTCAATCACTTTTTCGGTGACCATAAACTAACAGGATAGATGATAGCAACAATGTTGTAAATAGAGCTAAAAACTCCCAATTTCCGCGAAACAAAATTCCGACGAAAAGACTTAGAACTACTACCGCCGTAAAACCCGCGTAAATCAATGTCACGTAACTGTGCGATAAGCCTGATTTGTTAATGCGCTGATAGAGGTGCTCGCGGTGGGCGGTCCAGACTTTCTCTCCACGCAAGGCTCGACGAAAAAAGGTAAAAACGGTATCAAGAAGAAAAAACCACACAAATAGTATGGCGGCAAAAAAGAGGATTGAAGAATTCGCCGGCTTTTCATCAGCTGCCATTAGCGGCATCGCCGCAAAGCTAAATCCCAAAAACGCGCTGCCGACATCTCCCATAAAGACCCTTGCCGGACTCCAGTTGTGTATCAGGAATCCGAAACACGAAAATGCCAGGATGCCGCCGAAAAAATAAGTGCTTTTGTATCCGAGGATGCTTCCGAAAATAAGCCACGAAATCCCCGCAAGGACCGCCTGAGACCCGGCGATGCCGTCTATGCCGTCCATGAAATTATAGGCGTTGATCATCCAAACGATCCATAAAAAGGCGATAACCGCGCCGATGCTGCCGACATGAAGACTCAGTTCGAATCCGGGTATATATATTTCCCGCCAAAATCCAACGCCCAAAATCAGGATCCCAGCTGCTGCTGAATGAACAAGTAGCCTGAATATGAAGGACACTGAATAAATATCGTCAAGCCAGCTTATCAACGCCACAAGGCCCGCAGCCGCCAGATAACTCCACTTAAAGCTATCTATTAGGACTAGGGATGTAAACGAATATAATATGAGGCTTACCAGAACAATCATTAACCCCGCTCCACGGGGCGTCGGCGATCCATGCGAACTCCGATCGTTTGGAACATCAACTATGCCCACGCGGATGCTCCAACGGCGAAAGACTTCGACGCCTGTGTAGGTTGCTATTAACGCGATCGCAAAGATTAGGAGTTCATTCACCTTATATTAGAGGGCGTTTCGGTATTTCTCGAGAGCCGTTTTTAACGAATATTTGGTTTCCGCGGCCATTCGCGCTCGTTCACCCATCGATTTCCATTCGTGACATTTATCAACGGCCACCTCGATCGTTTTCAAAAGCCCCTCAGGATCACCAGGCCGGATGCTCCAGCCTACCTGTTCTTCGGTAATAACCCGGGCTATTTCTGAATTTTCTTCCGTCAGTGCGACAATTGGCTTTCCGGCCGCTAAAATATTATAGGTCCGGCTGGGCATCGAAACGCCATGCATTTTGTTGACAAGCGAGACAAAAGCTACGTCACAAGCATTCAAAAATACCTGCTGCTCGCTCCGCGGTCGCGGTTCAAGGACGGTCACATTCGAAAGTAGGCGCGATTTAACCTGTTCTGTCAGCCACCGCCGCTTTACGCCGGTTCCCAGGAATACAAAATGAATTTGCTTGTCCCAGAGAAGTTTCTCCGCGCAATCGACAATGCTCTCTAAATCGTTTGGATGGCCCATGTTACCGGCATACAGAAAAACGAACTTGTCACCGATTCCCAATTCGGCCAACAGCGGATTGTATTGTTTTTCTTCCGGCGACACTGATTCAAGCTCGGCCCAGTTTGGTATTGTGACAATCGGAATATCAAGCCCTTCGGTCTTCCGTTCGACTAATTCTTCCATATCTCGTCCGACGACAATGATCTTTGCGGCGTACTTGTAAAGCCAACGATTGAAATAAGCTATCGATCTTGCAGCAAATGAACGCTGCCGCATCTTTTTAGCGGCGATCAGAATCTCGGGATAATTGTCATGGATGAGCAACGTATAGCTCGCGCCGCGAAATAGCGATGCTAATGCGACAATGAACGGCATTGTCGGCGGGTTGGTTACAACCAGCACTCGATCACCGGCAGCGAAACGGCGAATGGCGTTCCAGAAGACACTAGTGCTTAGCGTTACCATGTTGATCAGCCGAAAGACGACGACATTCTTGTCGAGCCGTGTGCCGGCAACACGAAATATTTCGACGCCTTTATGTTCTTCCCGTTTGGGTGCTATCGTACCCCGTGCGGAATAATTCGGCTGTCCGCTGATGACCTTTACATCAAATTTATCCGTCAGCCCTTCGGCAATTCGCGTCAAATAATATCCGGTTGAAGTTTCTTCCGGGTAATATAGCTCCGAGATCACCCACAACCGGTTTTTCTGCTCACTGGTAGTTTGCGATTTACTGGTCATGCGCCGCAAGTATCTTCTTTCCATTGAGAGCCCGGTCGAGAACTCGGGCTGTTGCATTTTCCGTTTCGGTATCGGAGAGCCAATCCAAGGCGTACGTTCTGGCATTGGCCGACATCTCCTCATATTGTGCGGCGTCCATGTCGATACAACTATTTACCTGCTCGATCCACGAATCAATTTGCTCAAGTGGGATTTGCCAGCCGACGTTGCGTTGCTCAATATCATTCCAAACAGTGTTGTCACTCACGAGCAATGGGCAGCCGGCCGCCAAAGCTTCGATGAAAACGTACCCGAAATTTTCATTCAAAGTGGGCAGGACGAAAAAGTGGCTCTCGCTCAATTTGCGCAATGCGTCGCGTTGGTGGGGGAACGAGCCGACAGCATGAACTGTAATATTCGGCGGAAGCTCCCGGATTATTGCCTGGCATTGTTCCCAATAGCTTTCGTCTTCTAACGGGCCGATAAGGTCGAATTGTACTTCTCCTTCGCGAATATCCTTCAGGCGTACAAGAAAGTAATGGATGTTTTTCTTTCTCGTCAGTCTGGAGAGAAAAGCAAATCTCGCACTTCCCTTTTCCTTTTTTGTCTTCCATTGAGGATCGTAATCCGGAAGAATCGTCTTTGGCGCCAGATCAGGAGCAACCCAAACCTCAGTGTTGACACCGATCACATGCCTTATCTCATCCTTTTCGGATTCGAATGACGCCTTCCAAATGACATCCTTGTAAAGTCCGACGGTGTTTGCGTAAAGCAAAAAGAGTTTTTTCTTTACCGGTTTAAGCGACAATGCTCCGGCCGACATTTCGCCGCAGGGCGCAAGGACTACCGGCACCGGATCGAACATTCCCTTTCGCCGTGCCGTAAGGAATTTTACGACGGGTGTGCTCAATGCGCTGTTAAGAAACACTGCGTCCGGCCGGATCTTTTTAACTAAGCTGGCAAACGTTTCCACCGAAAACGTTGCTTTTGAAAAGTACCAGACTTTAGCGTTTCCGACCTCATTCCAATCGTCGGATCGAACCGTGGAATAGGGCTTCGTGTCGCCTTTGCTCTCGTAATTGCGTGTTACAACAAAGAATTCGTATCTATCCGCGAACCTGTCAACGAGATTTACGACCGTCCACATTCCGCCGCCGCTCTTAAAACCTGGTAAATAGAAATCGCAAAATATCAGTATCTTCTTCTTCATTCGAAACGAGAACCGCCTTGTTCAATACCTTAAGAGTGATGCCGACGCAAATTTGTATAACCGAGAACGATCTTACTGACCGTTTGCGAAACGTTCTTGACCAGATATTCCGGCGGTGGGGCCCAATTCGCCGGCTGTGATAGAGCAAGTGAAACCGCCCTGACGATAGATTCAGGGTCGACTCCGCTTAGGATATTGCTGCCCGATTCGATCGTCTCGGGTCGCTCCGTTACATCGCGCAAAGTGACATTCGGGATGCCGAAGATCGAACATTCCTCCTGCACCGTTCCGCTGTCGGTAAGCACCGCAAGCGAATTCTTTTCAAGCTTTACGAAATCAAAGAATCCCAACGGATCGAGAAGTTTGATCCGTTCGTTATCTGGTTTGATGCTGAAATGGTCGAGCTGCTGTGCGGTTCTAGGATGCACGCTTATCAAGACCTTCTTTTCAAATTTGTCCACGATAGCTGAAAACCCTCTGAAAATGCTCTCGAGTCTTTCGCGAGTCCCCACGTTCTCGGCCCGATGCAGAGTAACAAGAAAGTACTCGAACGGCTGGACTGCAAGTTCTTCGAGCGAACCGCTCTCACCGATCTTGTCAGAGAAGTTATTCAAAACCTCGTAAATCGGATTGCCCGTAACGTAAATCCTTTCGCGCTCGATGCCTTCGGCGATGAGATTGTCGCGGCTGCGTTCCGTGTAGGGGAGCAAGATCGTGCTCGAATGGTCGACAACACGGCGATTGATCTCTTCAGGAACGCGGTCGTCAAAACAACGGTTGCCCGCTTCCATGTGAAAAACAGGGATTCCCCGCCGTGCCGCAACCACAGCCGAAAGTGCGCTATTTGTATCGCCGAGGATCAAGACTTTTTCGGGTTGATACTGTTCCAGGATCGGGTCGATCTTGGAGATTATCTGCCCGGCCTGATCGCCAAAGCTGGCAGATCGAATTCCCAAATGAACATCCGGGGTGCGANNNNGACCGGTATGCACGGTCGTTTGTTCGCAATGCTGATCGAGGATCTTCATCACGAGACTTAACCTGATTATCTCCGGGCGGGTCCCGAAAATGGTCATTACTTTCATAGAATTCAGAATTATTGCCGTGAGAGAAACTGCTTGATTTCCATGCTCGCCGATCCGATCAATTCACGGAGACTGTCGATAGAAATATTATCATCGCTTGAAGAATATTCCTTGGAAAGTGCAGGTTCGAAACTGGTTCCGTCCCGCAACTCTGGTAAAACCGGGACAATGACATAGTATTCTCCGAGTTCTTTTGTTCGAAAACACTCTTCCTCGGAAACCATGATCTCGTGAATTTTTTCACCTGGCCGGATACCCGTGAATACGATCGGAAGATCCTTTTCGCCCATAACTGCTTTTGCAAGATCTGTAATATTCGCCGACGCTACCTTTGGAACAAACGTTTCGCCGGGTTGTCCCTGATCGATAACCGCAAACACCGTATCGACAGCGCGGTCCAGGCTAAGGAGAAATCGTGTCATTTCCGCCATCGTAACTGTCAGCGGCTTATTATTTTGGGCCTGTTCGACGAATAGCGGAACTATGGAACCGCGCGAAGCAATAACGTTGCCGTATCGGACGCACATAAAACTCGTCGTCGGGCATTCCCGGTTCGCCTCGATCAGGATCCTTTCCTGCAAAGCCTTGGTCATTCCCATGACATTTATTGGCTTACACGCTTTGTCCGTCGATATGCCAACGACTTTTTCCACAGGAAAGTTATTCGCTTTGATCGACCGGGCCAGGTTGTTAGCCCCGTAAATGTTGGTCAGCACCGCCTCGAACGGAAAATATTCGCATGACGGAACTTGTTTCAGCGCCGCCGCGTGGAAGACGACATCTACGTCACGGAGTGCCGCCGTCAGAGCCGTATAATCTCGCACGTCGCCGATGCGAAAATTCAATATCTCTTCTGTATTCTGATAGATAACGTCGTCAGTAGCCGCAGTCTTATGCAGAAAATCGAGCCGCATGTAATGCTGCTTCGCTTCATCACGGGAAAACACCGTTATCCTCGCGGGCACTCCCATTTCGCCCGCAAGAAGCCTGTGAACAAGCGTCTGCCCAAGCGATCCGGTTCCACCTGTCACCAGTATTCTCTTCCCTTCTAGTTTTTTTGACTCCGCCATAAATCGTAAGGTGTTGGATCATTTGCCATTTGCTCGACCATGCTTTCCCAGCCCGCCGGCAAAAATCCTGTCGCATTTCTAAACTTCGTCGAGTCCAGACTACGGTCGATTCTAAAATCTTCGTCCCGCCCGATCTCGATATTTGCTCGGTATGCCCTATTCAGCAGTTGAAGCAGTTCATATTTGCTTATCGGATCACTCGAGACATGATACAAACCGCAAAGTCCAGGGTGTTCGAAAATCAAATTTCTGATTATATCGGCCAAAACGATTGTTGGGAAGCCGCTGTATATCGCATTTGCATAACCTTTAACGGACTTGCCTTTATTGGAGAGGAACCACTCGACCAGACTGTGCGAAGTCCCCAATTCCCTGCCAATGATCGATGTCCGCAGCGTTACACATTGATCCGACACAACTTCACCGAGATTCTTGCTCTTTCCGTATAGATCGGTGGCGTTCGGTGGGTCGGTTTCCAGGTAATTGCCCTTCATGCCGTCAAAAACGCAGTCCGTGCTCATGCAGACGAGCCGGAATCCAAATTCGGCGGCAAGATCATTTAACCGGTGAGGAAAAATTGAATTTACGGTGAGAGCTTTAACTGTATCCTTTGAGGTGGGTAACTGCTTGACGATTCCAACCGCGTTAATGACAACGTCCGGCCGGGTTTCTGCGACAGCCATTCGGATTTTTTCAGCATTTCCAATGTCTATACCTTCAATGCACCGCTGTTTTTCAAAAAGATTAAACGACTCTACTTCTTCGAAATTGCCTCTCAGGGTGTACCAAACCTCCGCATGCCGCTGCAAAACCTGAACCAGCTTGTGGCCGAGCATTCCGTTTCCGCCAAAAATCAAGATTCGCATGTTATTGGGCTTAAGGTGTCGGTTGAAATGTCTGGCGCAGACAGTTAAAGTAATTGCTTAAAGCTTAAATCGTATTCATTGAAAATATTGACCCTTACTCATACCGATATATGGCGAACCGTTCGGCTACGATCCGGTCACTGCGGCATCAACCATCTCGCACCATATGTGTGCGATCGTGATGTGAGTTTCTTGTATGCGTGCAGTGCGCTCCGAGGGGACCAGAATGCAGGCATCCGATAAAGAAGCGAGCTTCTTGCCCTCAGCTCCGGTCATTCCAATAACACGACAGCCTCGATTTCTGGCTTCCATTACCGCCGCAATAACATTTTGCGAGTTCCCGCTTGTGCTGATTGCGATTAAACAGTCGCCTTCGAACGCAAGAGCCTCAACCTGCCGTGAATATACGCGATCGAAGCTGTAATCATTTGCCAACGCGGTCAGAGCAGATGTATCGGTGGTCAACGCGATAGCGGGCAGGGCCTTCCGTTCGGTTTCATAACGTCCGACAAATTCAGCCGCGATATGCTGCGCATNNCCCGCCGTTGCCGCATATCAAGACCTTTTTGCCTTCCCTCACCGTTTGGAGGATCAGGTCGCCGCATTCGGCTATCGAATCCGATAGCGACGTTAAAACGCTTTCGAGAACCTCAATGTGTTGCGTTAATGATGAACGAATCACGTCATTTCCGTTTTGTTCAGGCATTTGTTTCTGCTGGATCTTTTCGAAGATCTTGCTTGATGAAAGTCCATCTACCAACGGGAGTGATATTACCTTCCCGCCGTTTGCCACGACAAAATCTCCGCCGATTATCTCTTCCGGTTTCCAGTCGCCGCCCTTTACAAGAATGTCAGGCTTGATCTGATGTATCAACTTTTCCGGCGTAAGATCATCAAAAATAACGACTTCATCGACCGACTCGAGACCCATAAGGACAAACCTGCGATCATTTTCATTTTGAAACGGGTGCCCGGCGCCTTTGATCTTCCGCACGGATTCGTCGCTGTTCAAACCGACGACTAACTTCGTACCGAGCTTCTTTGCACGTGCCAGAAGGTCTACGTGACCTGCATGCAGTATATCGAAGCAGCCATTTGTGAAGACGATCATAAGTAAGGTTCGATCAGGCTGGGACGACGGTTCTGCGGTAACCCATGCTCCTCGCAATGAGGCCCACAATTACCAGGCCGACAATGGAAATTACCCCGACCTTGAACAGAAAAGGTATGAGCAGCCCGTAAAATCCTTCGTACGAGATCGCCATCAGCAACATAAAGTAGAGTGTCGATCGCCATATCATTCTGGGCTGATTCTCGATCAATGCACGATACATAAACCTGAGGACTATCCCAAACAGAAACATGCCGATAGGAACGCCGAAGGGCCCATAATTCCGAACCAGATCGCCTATAGGCGTTATCGCGAATGAATTTTCACCGTAATTAAAATAAAGATCGCTATATTTGCGCGGTTCTGATGCCACCGGCTTTTCATTCCAGATGATGCGCGGAATAAAAAACGTCGAGATGTCCTTCCAGATGTTGTTATCCAACCCGTAACTTTCCTCGTAAGGCTGCAACTGCTCGTAATTCGACACGACGACCGCCACCGAACTTAATGTATCAAGCCGTTCTGCCAGGCTCATAAAACCAAGCGCTAAACCGTTGCGCAGGTCAAATTTTCCGACCTCGTCGAACGTGTCAAATATATTCTCGGTGTATTTGTCGATCGAAACCTGGGACTCGGAGCCTTTGATATTTCGAAAAGTCGTTCCGTAGATCATCCCGGCGATCAGGCAAACCGCCAACACGCAGCCCGCGACGACGGTCTGCTTAAAGTTGAGCGTTCTTCCTGATAACAGAAAAGCAAGAGCAACAATGATAAATACCTGAAGAAGTCCGGCGCGATTTCCCGAAAACAGGGCCTTTCCGATCGAAGCCGCAATCAACAGCCCGACTATCAGGAAGGACATAACGTTCAAATGACGCTGTTTGAAGATCACAAACCATAGCAAAAATGTGCCTTGCATCCAGAAAAGAGTCGTCAGGAATACGATGCCGTCGTACGACTCAATCGCATCGGCTTTTTGATACCCTATAATCCCCAGAACCAACGCCGCACCCGAATTTAAGATTCCCAGCACCAGGAGAAAGAGTCCGGGCACCAACATAGCGGACGAATCGTAATCGAGTTTTGGCAGGTAGCCGCTAAGAAGACTGCCGGTTTTCGACCCGAAAGGCGAGAAATAGCCTAGTGACAAACCGCTGAATCCAAGCGTAATGAGAACCACTGTGTAAGGTAAATTGTATTCCGCGTCCTGTATAAAGCTGAGAAAATACGGCTGCGACCAACCGGCCGTAAGCATGAATCCACCCACGACAAATGCGGGGAAAAAGTACGACCATGTTGCGAATACCAGAGGGTCGTACAGCGTCAGTTTGCCCTGATAATACAAAACGATGGTTGGTACCGCTAACACTGCCATAAGGCCGATTATCCAGGGAAGCAGGTAAAGATACGGAAAACTCAAAGTAAGGTCGCTGTTGAGCACGACAGCGACGAGCGCGACAACCACGACCGACACCATTATTATCAGTCCCGGAGCAAATGACTGCTCGCTCATATTTCGAACTGGTCGACCGCGCAAAACTGTTTCCATAAAACAACCAAGACGAAATCCTTTGATCGCAAACGTCTATTTGCGTGTACGATCCATCCGCTCCCAAATTTCCATACTTCTGCCGTCATACGGCGAAAAGTTCTTTTGAAATCGGTAATTAGATGTCATGTAAAGATAAAACGGTTTAAGCTTTTCATCGTCGCCCAAAGTGCGCATTTCGTCATTCCAAGCTCCATCCCAAATGATATATCGAGCATTCCTCCTTTTCAAATCTTCGATGGCCTGCATGACCTGATCGTGCGGGGTGTAACCTGTGTTCAAAAGTATCGAGATTCTGCTCGGATTTCGTAAATGAAGTGGGAAATTTACATGTGCATTGTACGTTTCGTAAATGTAATCGTTCGGCTGGGTATGTTCGTCGAGCCACGCGTACCTTTCAAGAACAACAGGCGACAAAAATGCAAGATCGCCGCTCGGCGTATGCAGCGTTTGAGCATCCCACGCAAATTGTAGGCGGCCGGCCAGGACCAAGCCAAAGCAAATTAACGCTATAACCGCAACCTTCGCGACCACATCGGTCTTAAAATTGAGCTGATAGATCATCCAGCTGAATAAGATCAACGCCGGCAGCGAGATTTGAAAAATCCGAGGGGCATTTGGGGCCAGGGTTCCTAGGGAAAGGAATAGTCCGACCAGGCAAACAAGCAGGACACCGTCCTTATACCGGATATCTGAGTTTTTGCGTTTGACCCGGAGATATATCAGGGTTATACAGTACACCAACGGTACGAGTAGATAATAAAAAACGGCTACCGCAGTCATAAGAAGGCCCAAAGTCCTGACCTTTGCGAGCGTACCAAGATATGTCTGAAGGCCGTTGGTACTTGGATCTTCGACATAATTCGCGAGGAAACGGATCGTGCAGTCATAGAAGCGATCCTGTCCCGCCGCCACGACGAACGGCAACAACAGCAATGCCAGGCTACCGGCGAAACACAAGGAAAAGATCACCGCCGACTTCGCAAACCTTCGCCATTCCCGCTCGACCAACGCGATCTCAATGAACAAGTACAATCCGATTGCCGAGGCGGTGAGAACTCCGCGTTGCTGCGTAAAAAAGCTAGAAAAGCCGCACGCAATTCCGGCGGCGGCGATTCGAAGAATCGTTCGTTTCGAAAGCAAAAAGAGTACCGCCAGATAGGCAAAAAGCGGGCTGAACATGCGGTGCTCGCCATCGATTCCAAACCACCGAAAACCTAGAAAAATAAAGATCGTTGGCGGTAGATAAGCGAAAAGATTATCGGCAATAACACGCCGGCTGATGAACAGCGCCAATACGGCGGCTGCCATCCCGTGGAGCAATATCAAAAAATTGGCAACCCAATATTTAGTTCCGAAAATGCTCAGGAAAATAGCGTAAAGTGAGTGTGAGCCCGGAAACGTAAATTCAAAAAAATCGCGATAAATAACCTCGCCCTCAATCATTCGCTTCGCATCGTTGAGCAAGGCCACGTGATCCATTTCGTAATAAATCGGCGTATTGGGCAGGATAAAGAGGTGCAGGTATAGAAATACGAGACACACGGCGAGAAAAATAGCGTCCAGCCTTCGTATTTTGAGCCGGGATAATACACAGGACAATGCCGAAATCTCAAGCGTC
>DLHV01000244.1:30704-37414 GCA_002483395.1 Chloracidobacterium sp. UBA7659
AGCGATTTTCAATTCATCCTTCGAGAAATACCTGACGAGCAGCAGAATTACGCAGAAAACGAGGCCGCCGGCCGTTACCGCCCCCAAAAGGCTTACCCAACTGATCCGTGCGTATCGAAATATCTGCCATTCGACGATCATCATGGCAAACGCCGCCAAACCCACCCGCGACACTACACCAAACCAGAATCCCCAAAAAATACGGCCAAGGAATCTTTTTTCTACGAAAAAGATTATCGGGACTGTTGCGATCACGCCGATAAGCCTGGCAAATGCTATTCCCTCGCTTTGCCAGCGATCGGCCGCAAGCACCATCAGCGGAATAGAAATACAAAGCCACAACGCCGTGCTGAAAGCATTCAGGCTCGGGTGTCTGAATGCCTCCGCCAATTGCCATGCGACCATCCCGATCGCATTCAGTCCCAAAGCCGAACTCAGAATTATCAGCAGGTAATACGAATTCGCGGCAAATTCTTCGCTTATCCATAATTGCAGGAATGCCCTGCCGCTGCACGCGTAGGATGCCACAATGAACACGATTGCCACTAAGACCATTTTTGTAGCTTTTTTATATAGGGCGATCAATCTTTCGTTATCGTTAAGCAACTCGTTCACGACCGGGAACAACACCTGGACGACGCTGGCGAGCAATCCATGCATGTAGAACGCCAGCATTAGCGGAATGACATAAAAAGTGAGCGTTTCCGTACCGAAATGGCGGACGACCCACGTTCGTTCGAAAATAAACAGAACGCTGGTCAAAGATTGATAGATCACAATGCTCGAAGCGTATTTCGAGATCGAAACAAAGGTCGCCTTCCTAATTTTTAGCGTAAAACTCAAATCCGGCAGCGAACGTCGAGAACTCAGAAGATACAAAAATGCTATGAAGCCAAAAACCGCCGCGTTCCAAATAAGGAGCGGCCTTACGCCCAATCCGTAGATCGCAAGCACAATATTTCCAATGTTTAAGAGTATTGCGCTAAGGTTGGATATGAGGGCGAGAATGTCGAATCTATGAAGTCCCTGAAGGACGAATTGAAAAACGTAACTGAGCATCAGCAGCAAGCCGCCCGCACTTGCCAGGTATAATGCGTACACGACCGCTTGCTGAGACTCAGGCGAAACAAGGAGCACATCCGAAACTATGTACGGAGCCGCCAGGGCCAACGCCCCTGCCTGGATGACGCCCACCGCCAAGGTCAACCAAAACGTTGCCGAAACGACCTCAGAGATTTTCCCTTCCTCACCCGAATTTCGATATTCCGGGATATATTTTGCGGAAATGCGGCCGATGCCACTGGAAAATGCATAACTTACAAAGCCGAGAGCGATGGCGAAGACGCCGTATTGCTCATTTCCGAGCTGCCGAACAACTATCGGAGTGGCGATAAAGGCAAGGCCAAGCGGAAAGCACCAGGATATAACACTCCAAAGCGTGTTGACGGCGAAACGGTTTCTCGGATTCGGATTTGCGTCTGCCATAGGGAATGAAATATCCCGAGTTAGTAAGGCCGCGAAGATTATTGCACGATCTCGTGCTTGAATGTTTCCCGTAATGGTTTCTCGACCTGCCGCATTCCCCATTCGCCTTCCATATTCTTGCGTGCGGCGNNTCCCGAGAAATACGCCAAACGCGAGCAAGGCGTCAATCTTCGTTGGAGCCGAGTCCCACATCCCCCGAAACCGCCTGAGCAGATTATGTCCGGAGCGCCTATCGAAAATGAGAACACGCATTTTCTGGCGCATGGGTAAATCCAATACCTTGGCCGGAATATTATTCGGCTGGCAAAATACCCGCGCTCGAGGGTCGATCAATAGCCTCCATCCCAAACGTTTCAAGCGCGGCGTGTATTCGGCATCGCCGAAATTTGGATAATGTTTTGAATCCATAAGCCCGGCCTCGCGTATCGCCGCAGTTGGAATCAATACGCAATTTCCAACTATCACGCCGACCTTCCAAGGCCTATCCGGGATGGTCCACACCGTCTGGTGATACCAATGCCGCCAGCCGCCCATCCACGTATCCCAAACAGGTGCTACCTGAAAAAGTCTGTGCGGTGTGTCCCAAAGCAACAATAGCGAGCCTATAACCGAACGCACGTTTTTCTCGGCGGTCTCGACCATGTAGCGCATGAAGTCAGCGTCGAAAACGGCGTCTTCATTGATCGTTAGAATATATTTCGGATCGTGCTTCAGAGCTGCCCTGATACCCACATTGGTTCCTTCTGTAAACCAAAGATTGCCGTCACCGGCAACCACTTCGACACTGGGAAATTCATCGCGGATCGCTTCGCTTGTGCCGTCGGTCGAACCGTCGTCGACAATGACGACGTGCACGTCCAAGCCGTCAGACTCTATTTTTGCGAGGCTGCGGAGGCACTGCAGCGTTATATCCCGCCGGTTATGAACGGGAGCGACTATCTCAACCCGGATCAAAGGCTCGCTCATTGTTTACCGGTATGGAGGCTGTCCGCGGGTTGTCCCCACCAAAGTTGCTTTAACCGGGCTGAATTGGCCGCGTCATCTTGGCTAAGCCCGATACCAAGGTATTTGACGCCCGAAACATTATCAAGCTTTTCGCGAAGAATTCGCCAAAAGTCGACCACCAAGACCTGCGCCCAGTCGTTTTTGAAATCCGCGGCCGTTAAATCCTTGAAAGCCGGATCCGGCGTGGTGATAAGAACAGCTTCCGCTTGACTTAGACACTCTTCGATAGAATCCAGAACAACAATATTTCGCCGGATATCCTCCAATGCCATTTCCTTCGACATCGGATCGTATGCAACAACTCTTAGGCCGTGCTTCGATAAGAGTTGTGCAATATAAACACCCTGCGATTCTTCGGTGACGTGCGAAAAGGGTTTGTATGACAGTCCAAGAACAGCAACTGTCCCGCCCTTTCGCACCATCGGCAAAAGTCTTTCGGCGACCTTCGCGGCGATCGAACGGTTTGCCGTGTCCGTCGTTTCGGCGAGGCTTGCCTGTACGCCGAGCTCCCTTGCGATAAACGACAACGCTACGTTATCTCTCGGAAAACAAGGGCCTCCATAACCGATCGAGCCAGTCAAATATTCCCGTCCGATGCGTCCATCCATTCCAAGCGCTTTTGTAACAACATCGACATTGCCGCCGGGGAGTTTTTCGCATATGTCAGCAAGCATATTCGCAAACGTGATCTTGGTCGTGACAAAAGTGTTGATGGATATTTTTGTAAGCTCGGCATTCTCGAGGCTCATCCGGGCCGACGGTGCGCCGTTTGTCATAACGGCCGAATATACGTCTTCAAGATGCTTTCCCGATCGTTCGTCAAACTCACCGATGAGCGTAAAGTCAGGATTGAGAAAATCATTTATGATGCTTCCAAGCGCGATAAACTCCGGGCTATAACACAGGCCGAAATCTTTTCCGGCTCTTTTCCCGGATTCCATCTCGAGGATCGGAAGCAATGCCTGCCTAGTAGATCCCGGCAGCACGGTACTGGTCAAAACGACGTTATGATATCCTTTTTTTTCTCCGATCGCCTTGCCGATTTTCTTAAAAGCCCACTCGGCGTACTGTAATGAGAATGCTCCGCGGTCGTCGCTCGGAGTCGGCACTATGACAAAAGAAATGTCGGTGTTCAGAACGGCGTCCTTGTGACTCAGTGTTGCGGTTATGCGCCGTTTATTGGCGGCAATCACATTATCGAGATCCGTTTCCTGGACGGGTGTTTTTCCCTGATTAACGGCGTCAACAGACTGCTGATTTACATCCACTCCAATAACGTCGAAGCCTCGCTGGGCAAACGCCGCCGCCATGCTCGCTCCCAGTTTACCCAAACCGATTACGGAAATCCGTTCGATCATTTATATAAATTCTCCAGTATGACTTATCATCAAATCCTAGACGGCCTTTGCCGTAAGGCACAGGTGCCAGCCAAATCGCCTCTCAAGCGCCCTAAAGACCGGTTCCGGTAAATGCCGGAAATACCACACTTTTTCATATTCGTACTTTACGTATTTTGGTATCTGATATGGAAAAATGTGGTCAACAAATATGTTGTCTATTTCAAAGCCGCTGCCGATCAAAGTTTCGACGCTTTTCTTAGAGTACGAGTAAGTAATCGGACAGCCGGTCCGTGCCTCGGAATGTTTCGCAATGATATCATCAAGCCTCCAAAACCGACCCTGTTCCCGCAAAACCATCCAGAGCACCTTCCAGGAGTACCGGTAGTAAACCATCAACTTTAGGGTGGAATCCGTGTGTACAAAGTTTGCCCGGACCTGTTCGACAATTTTTCCGGGATTCGGCGAATGATGTATCACGCCGAAGGAGTAGACAAGGTCGAACTTCTGGGCCGGTATGAAATCAGCGAGATGCTCGGCGTTTGCTTCGAAAAAGTCGATCCGATCCGAAAGGCCCATCACCTCAGCCCTTTTTGTAGCCAGATTGATTGATTCAGCCGAAAGATCTACGGCTGTCACTTCCGCGCCGGCGCGCGCGAAATTTATGGTATCCGTACCAATACCGCAGCCGATCTCCAAAACCTTTTTCCCGCGCCATTTCTCAAATTCGGCGAACAGCGGAATGTGCGGCTCGACAAAATACTTGCGGGCCTCAACCTGCATGAAGTACTTCTCGGTCCCAACCTCCGCGGTGGAGTGACGGATGTTGCACGGCCTGGCATTCCAATAATCCCTTACTTTTTGAATCGAAACGTCAGTAAAGTGGGTGTTCATGATTCTATTCAGATACACCCCTTGCTGCAGTTTTCTCGGGGAAATATGACCGCATTACCTGCTCTTCGATCCATTCGTAAGTTTTCTTCAGACCATTCTCAAGGGAAATTCGCGGTTCCCAGTTGAGCACTTCGCGCAGCTTCGTGTTATCAGAGTTTCGCCANNTTCGCCCGCGAACTCCCTGCGGCCCGTCGATATGTTTCTTTGAGACGCTAACGCCGCTGATCTCCGCGATGATATCGGCGAGCTGGTTGATCGTCACCATCCGGTCCTGACCGAGATTTAGCGGTTCGTGAAAATCTGAACGCATCAGCCGGTAAATGCCTTCTACGCAATCGTCGATATAGCAAAACGACCTGGTCTGTTCGCCGTCTCCCCAGATATCGATCTCCGTCTTGCCCGTAAGCTTTGCAATTGCGATCTTCCTGCACATCGCCGCCGGTGCTTTTTCACGCCCGCCTTCCCAAGTCCCGCGTTCGCCGAAGATATTGTGAAATCGCACGGTTCGCGTTTCGATTCCGTAATCTTCACGATAATGCATGCAAAGTCGCTCCGATATGAGCTTCTCCCAGCCGTACGCATCCTGCGGATATGCCGGGTAGGCGTCCTCTTCTCTTAACGGCCTAACGTTGGCGTCTTCCTGAAGATGTTCCGGGTATATACAGGCGGAACTCGTGTATAAATAACGATTTACGCTATTCACGCGAGCTGCTTCAAGAGTGTGAAGGTTGATCAGCGAATTGTTGTAAAGGATTTGTGCATGGTGGGCCGAGATAAATCCCATACCGCCCATGTCCGCTGCCAGTGCGTAAACCTCGTCCACGCCTTTCGTTGCCGCAACGCAGTCTTCCCAACGACGAAGATCCAATATTTGGAAATCGCTTGCATCGGTTTCGCCAAATTCCGGACGCTTCAGATCGATGCCGCGAACCCAATAGCCCTTGTCTCTTAAGTACGTCACCAGATGGCTTCCGATAAAGCCGCCCGCTCCGGTAACCAGAACCCTTGCTTGTTCAGTCATATTTGCTGGATCGATGGGTTGAAAATTATCAAACTTTTTCGTCAGTCGAATTGTAGCTGTTGCGATGATAATAGGTCTGGTAATAGTGGTAATTATCCTGAGAACGCAGATTCACATTATTCAACACGACGCCGAGGATCCTCGCCCCAACGTCCTGCAAAAGCTGTCTCGAACGTTTGACCACCTGCCGCGAACTCTTGCCCGAATGAACGACAAGTATGACACCGTCGACCATCGACGCTATCAGAACGCCGTCGGTGAACGACGTAATCGGCGGCGAGTCGATAACAACGTGTGTGTAATGATTCTGCAGCTTCTTGAGAAGGTTCGCCATTTGATCAGAGCCGATCAATTCAGCCGGATTTGGCGGGATCGGCCCTGACGTCAAAAGACTCAGTTGTGTTCCGTCATCGGTCTTGACGACACGCGTAATATCTGCATCGCTCGACTCGCTGGACAGCAGCGTGCTTAGTCCTTCACCATTCGCGATGTTGAACACAGAATGAAGCCGCGGCCGTCGCATATCGGCATCGACTATCAGAACGTTGGCGCCTGTTTGAGCCAAACTTATTGCGGTGTTCGTCGCGGTTGTTGTCTTGCCCTCGGATGGAAGGCTTGATGTGATCAAAAGCGATTTGGGCGGATGCCCGGCCGTCGAAAGCAATATCGACGTACGCAATTGCCTGTAGGCTTCCGACAACGCAGAGCGCGAATCGGCATAGATCAAAAGCTCGGAATTGGCNNTAGCTTGCGCTTCGGCATAGACTCGATTGTCGGAATCGCCGCCAGGGCCGGAAGCTGCAAAACACTCTCGATCTCCTCGACGGTTCGGATAGTGTCATCGAGATATTCGAGAAACAGTGCCAAGCCCATGCCGAAAAGAGTCGAAAGAAACAAGGCGGCCAAAACTGTCGTCAGCCGGCGAGGTGCCACGGGAATATCATTCGGGATTGCGAAGCCGGCGACGC
>DLHV01000244.1:37431-43331 GCA_002483395.1 Chloracidobacterium sp. UBA7659
TTGTCGAGAAAACCCCTATTTGCTTCTATAGTCTGTTCTAAAATCCTCAATGAAACGGCTCCGGCATTCTGACCTTGAGCTTCAGCATATTGGGCGTTATACGCCGAGAGAATCTTGTCCTCTTTCTGCTGCGCCTGAATATATTTCGTCTGTAGGTTATTAAGCAAATCTTTTGCGATTCGTTCTCGAAAATCCCGAATATCCTTATCGTTCTTTTCGACGACCTTGTCCAATGAGCTTTCAAGACTAGCTTGCTGCTTATCGATTTCTACTATGTCAGGAGCACCATCCTTAAATTCCTGAGAGAGCCTGGCCTTGTTTGCATTCAAGCCGGCAATCGTTTTCGCGGTCTCATTCCGAAAATTAACGACATAGTTTTCTCGTTCGGTAAGGTAACGGGCGCTTGCTACCTCAGCCTGCGACCTTAGCTTATCCGGTGAGTTTTTCACAGAATCAAACTCCGCCTGAGCATTTTTACGATCATTTTCTGCGGTCAACCGATCCTTGTTCAACCCGGAAAGACGATCCAAGACAATTGTCTGTTCACCAGTTGTTTTCAGAACACCGACTTCTTTTTTAAGCTCGACCAGTTTGATCTCGTCAGCACGTATCTCCGATTGAAGGTCTGTAATTCGAGTTTGGAGAAAGTCGCTCGTTTTGCGGCTCGTTCCGCTGCGTTTTTCCTGATTCAGGTTTGTAAACGTTTCACCGATCCCATTTGCCACAAATGCCGCGAGTTCCGCGTCGGTGTGCGTGAAAACAACATCTATCAAACGCGTGTCCTTTACGGTAACTCGCGAATCGCGGATCGGTTCGATACTGAGGTTCTTCTTGATTAACTCAACATACGGAGCAAGCCTGACAGCTTCCGCGATCTCATCCGCGGATACTAGTGTTGAGCTCGACTGGACTGCAGTAGAGTCCTCTTTCTTGTCTTTCTTCGAATCGTCGCTCGCAAGACCGATCGCTTTTAGCATTGCTCGCCACGGCGATGTCGATCCCTCGTTTTTAGCTTTTTGAAATTCGGGATTTGTGTCGAGATTATGTTCCTTTATCACGCGCCGAAGCAGCGTATCGCTGTTGAGCAATTGCAGCTGCGTGTTGAAATACGACGGGTCCGCGTTCGACAGCGGTCGCTGCCTGTCATTTATAGCCAGATCCTGATTAGCTTGCTCAAGATCAACCTGAACGATCGCTTTGGCCGAATATATATTGGGCTTGCGGGCCATGTAAATGGCCGCGAGCGTCGTAACAAGCACCGCGATGCCGATCACAAGCCAAATGCGCTTTCGTATCGCACGCCAGTAATCCAGAAGCTGAAAGCCATCCTGAGCGTATGTTTCACGATAGGCCGGATACCGTCCCGTTCCCGAAACGATCTGCGGTTCGAACTGGCGCTCGAACTCCAGCGGTTCCGGCTTTGATGGGTGAATTAATTCGCGGCTTTCTTTCATACCTGAATAGTTCTATGGAATCCGGTAAAATACCGAAGGAAGCCCTTGAGTAAGGCTGTTCTTGATACCGTTCAAAATGCTTATCGTCTTATCTTCGGAAACGGCGACGATGTCGCTGGGTTCAAGATACGGGTCCTGCACCTTTTGTTTGTCAATCGCGTTCAGGTCATAAACAAATTCTTCGCGTTCTAACGTGCCCGGCTTTTGACGAATGATCCGCACGTGGTCCTTCTTTGTCGATGGTTTAAGGCCTTTTGCGGACGCGATAGCCTGCGTAAGGGTCAGCGGCTGCAAAAGCGGTACCTGCCCCTGCTCATTTACATTGCCGTAAACAAAAACTACATCTGCTTTTAACACCGACACCAAGTCGCCAGGCTGCATGACAAGATCTTGCTTGGCTTCCTGCACATCTTTTATTCTAAAATTGAAAAGAGCTACATTATCTGACGCAGTATCTATTGGAGCTTCCGTCTTACAATTTGACGTGCTACCCATCCGAGCCACCACCATTCGCGTTCCTGCTTCTTTCGACGGACCGCCTGCTTGCGCCAGTAATTCGAGCAAGTGGACTTTCCGGTTAATAAAAAAACTTCCCGGTTTTTCGACCGCTCCCATCACCCCAAATGCCTGGGAGTTTTGCACCACGGCAACGACATTTACCTCCGGATTCTTCAGGTAATCTTTTCGGTAGGCGTCGGCGACATCGGTTGCCAACTCTCGTTCCGTTTTACACACCGCCACAATGGGCGTCGGTATTCTAAATAAATTTATCGTTCCGTTCGAATTAACATTCACCCGTTGGCCCAGCTCAGGGTGCCGAAAGATCTGAACGTCCAGCGTATCCTGAAAGCCGATCCGGTAGTGTTCATCCCGTCCCTGGCTGCCCGGAAACGAGACAGCTTGAGTTTTTACCTCGTTTTGGCTTCCATTCTTGGGCGGTTCGACGTTTTGGGCTCCCGCGGATGCCGCATACATCAGAACGAACAGACAAAATGCTTTCAGCTCAAATTTCGCCATCATAATTCAGACTCCTTAATTTCCGATAAAGCCAGGAAGTTTAAGCCTTTGGATTGCCTCATTTCCCGAAACGTTGTTTGTTATTTCGACCTTGGATTATCGAACACCGAACAAGCATATAGTTTAACAAACGACAATACGATTGAAAACCATAGATTTTAAAAGTTTGAACAATTTAGATAGACTCTGAAACGCGACTGTAAGCAAAAACAGCCATGGAAGACGCGACGCCGATGCTTCGGCAATACCTCGAGATCAAGAAACTCTACCCCGGAACGTTACTTATGTTTCGGCTGGGCGATTTCTACGAGCTATTTAATGAAGATGCGATTATCGGCGCCCGCGAGTTGCAGATAACGTTGNNGCCATAAAGATTCGAAAAATCCCATCCCGATGTGTGGTGTGCCGCACCACGCCGCCGCAAATTATATCGCCCGGCTTGTGCGAAACGGGTACCGCGTCGCCATATGCGAACAGGCCGAACCGGCCGCAAAGGGCACAAAATTGGTCCGCCGCGAGGTTGTTCGCGTCGTAACGCCCGGAACCGCCGTAGATCCGCAGCTTATCGAATCCAAAGAATCTGTGTATTTGGCCGCTTTGTGTGCATCGGGAGAAACTATAGGTGTGGCGTTTCTTGAGCTTTCGACCGGAGAATTTTCGGCGACACAGATTTCGGGCGCGGATTCATGGTCAAAACTCAACGAGCTTATTGAAGGATATGCTCCGCGTGAGTTGCTGTTTCCGGAATCGTTAGCCAAAGCCGTCGAGCAAAACTTTGGGTCGAATTCTCCAGTCGGCCTTTTGTCTGATCAGGATTCCGAGAGCAGATCAAACAATCGGATTTTCGTCGGTTCTTCTCTGGTTCTCACGCCGCTTGATGATGACCGGTTTCATTTTCGAGACAGCGACGATTCTTTGCGGAAGCAATTTAATGTAAAAGAGTTGACTGGATTTGGATTGGACGGAAAGTCCGAAGCGATACGGGCCGCGGCCGCATGCCTGCGTTACGCACACTACACGCAGAAAGCGACTGCCGATCACATTTCCGCCATCAAATATTTCGAATCGAGCGATTGCCTCGTGCTTGACAGTCTCACACTCCGAAATCTCGAGGTGGTTCAATCGCGAAATGAGACAGGTAAACGCGTCTTGCTAAGTGTAATAGATGAAACAGTTACGGGTATGGGTGGGCGACTCCTACATTCATGGTTGCTACGTCCCTCGATCAAGCGAAGTGAGATCGAAACTCGCCTCGCGGCCGTTTCTGAGCTGACCGACTCGATCCTTCGCGACAAACTCCGCTTCCTGATGAAGGAAATCTCCGATCTTGAACGCCTGGTCGGCCGGCTTAATCTTGGATCGGCATCGGCCCGCGATTTGATTGCCCTCGGATCATCCCTTGCTAAAACGCCCAAAATAAACGCATCACTAAATGATGCCGAATCGCTGCTGCTCGAAGTTCTATCGGAAAACATTCACGAATTACCTGATATTCGATCGCTCATCGGCACTGCGATCGCTGACGAGCCGCCCGTAAACATGAGCGATGGCGGGACCATACGCTCAGGATTTAACGACGAACTCGACGAGCTTCGCGAGATCTCGCGAAACGCAAAGCAAACGATTGCGGAATTTGAAGAGCAGGAACGTTCAAGGACGGGAATCGGCAATCTGAAGATACGATTCAACAACGTCTTCGGCTATTACATAGAGATTTCAAAAGGCAATGTTGGACGCGTACCGGAAGATTACGAGCGGCGGCAGACATTAACTAACGCCGAGCGATACACAACACCGCAGCTAAAACAATGGGAAGAAAAGGTCCTCGGCGCCGAAGAAAAGATCATAGAGCTCGAAACCGAGCTTTTCCAACAAGTCCGTTTGCAGGTTCGCAATGAAACGCACAAGCTTCAATCGACCGCACGAGCTTTGGCTACGCTTGATACGTTGGCTTCGCTGGCGGAAACGGCTACGCGTAGGAATTATGTCCGCCCAGTCCTGCATGACGGCGACGAGATCGAGATAAAGAACGGACGCCACCCGGTCGTCGAAGCGTATATTAGCGATTCGTTTATCCCGAACGACCTTTACTTGAACAATTCGACCGACCGTCTACTGATCGTCACGGGCGCGAACATGGGCGGTAAATCGACCGTTCTCAGGCAGGTCGCTTTAATTCAGATACTTGCGCAGATCGGCTCGTTCGTGCCGGCGACATCCGCCAGGCTTCCGATGATCGACCGGATTTGGACACGGGTTGGCGCATCGGACGATCTCGCATCGGGGCGTTCGACGTTTATGGTAGAAATGACGGAAACCGCGTCAATACTGCGTAACGCGACACCGCGAAGTCTCATCCTGCTCGACGAGATAGGCCGCGGGACATCGACATTCGACGGTCTTTCAATCGCATGGGCCGTCGCCGAATATCTGCACAATTCGCCCGAACATTCGGCAAAAACCATTTTTGCTACGCATTATCATGAACTGACGGAACTGGCGGAAAACCTGCCCGGAGCAAAAAATTACCAGATATCTGCCACCGAACGCGACGGCGAAGTCGTTTTTCTTCATAAATTGCAGAAAGGCAAAGCGACAAAATCATACGGCATCGCCGTCGCACGACTTGCCGGGTTGCCGCAGCAAGTGATCGAACGTGCAAAAGGTGTGCTCGCCAAGCTCGAAAAATACGAATTAGCGGTTTTCGCCGACGAAAAAACCACCGGTCCAGGTGCCGCGGCGGCAAAACAAAACGCCTCGCAGTTTTCGCTTTTTGATCTGAATAACGAGCTTGCTGTAAATGAAATTCGAAACGCGGACATCGATGCGATGTCGCCAAACGAAACGAAATCTCTCTTGAACGAGATCAAACGCAAAATTATTTGAAGCCGTTCTGTTAAGGGAATCTCCTAAAAACTCTTCGGTTTGGTATTATGAATAATCCTGGACACGGCAAAGTCAATGCGAGATTGTCGGCTCCGCTAGGAAGCTACCTGTTTGTAGGACGGTGACATTATCCTATGGCAAGCCCCATCGGGGCGCCCTGTTAGATCAGATTGAAAAGAGCAAGTCGCTCCTAGCGGAGCTTAATTCGTGATTTGCGCTACTTAGTGCTACAAACAGACCGCTCCTGCCGGAGCTGAAAGAAGACGAAACTTAAAAAACTTCAAATCTCAACAGAATTTGGTTTTAGAGGCGTCTTTAAGTGATACTTTAACTGTCTATATGCAGACAGCTAAAGCGTTACATTAAACTTTGGAAACATATGAATGCCGCCGANNTTCCGATATCCGATAAGATCGGCCAGCTTTTCTTCATTGGAATACCAGGCGATAAGCTAGATTCGCAGACCGAAAAGCTTTTATCCGACATTCGTCCTGGCGGAGTGTGTCTGTTTGCTCGAAATATCCGCGACGCCCGTCAGACGCG
>DLHV01000244.1:43341-50179 GCA_002483395.1 Chloracidobacterium sp. UBA7659
CTCGATCAGGAAGGCGGACTGGTTGACCGTTTAAGACGCGTTCTGGTTCCGATGCCTGCCCCGAGTAAAATTCGAAATGTAACCGACGCGGCTAAATTAGCCGAAATCATTGCCGAAGCCGTCAGAACTCTTGGCTTTAACATGAATTTTGCCCCGGTGGTTGACGTGATTAACGAGCAACGTTCCGATTTTTCAAACGGATTGCATTCGAGAGCATTCGGAACTTCCCCGCTCGAAGTCGTTGAATTAGCGGGCGAATTTCTTCGCGTTTTGCAGGCAAATGGCTGTGTCGGATGTATAAAACATTTCCCCGGTCTTGGCGCATCCGAGGTCGATTCGCATGAAGAATTACCGAGCGTCGTCGTATCTGCGGATGAATTCGAATCGGTCGATCTCGTCCCTTATAAACAGCTTCTTCAAACCGGAGAAGTAATCGCGGTAATGGTTGCCCACGCGGTCTACCCGAAGCATCACTTGCAGGAAGCCGACCAAAATGGCAAACTTTTACCTGCTTCGCTTAGTTCTAATATCGTCACAACATTATTAAGGCATGAACTCAACTACGACGGTTTGGTTCTTTCGGACGATTTGGAAATGGGAGCAATCGTTAAAAACTATGGCATGGGTGAGGCTTGTGTGCTCGCGATTCTGGCCGGCGAGGACATGGTTTCGATCTGTGCCGGCGTAGATTCGATCTACGAAGGGCATGCGGCCATTACCGGAGCGGTAACAGATGGACGGATTACTGAAGAACGCATCGACCAGTCGCTGGGGCGAATATTTGACGCGAAATCGAAGTTGCAAAACCCCTTAAGTTTTGACACTGACCGGTTAAATACTCTCTCAACGGAAATTGCCGACCTCAACGGCCGATTGAACTAAAAGCACGGAGGACTTTTCGTTTTGAATAAATTTTTATTATTATGCGCGGCCTTTTTTATCTGCACTTTATCCTGCCGCCGAGCACAGACCGAATACGTAACTCTTGCTCTTCCCGAAAGCTTTTCAACGTTTGATACGCTCACATCAACCGCCAACGATTCCGCCGCCGAACGCGTCCGCAATCTTGTCTTCAACTCGCTTGTCAAGAAAAATGAGAATTTTGACTATGTTGGTGAACTTGTGAGCGAGATAAAAAAATCTGAGGACGGAAAGACCGTAACATTCACGCTTCGCGACGGCATTAAGTTTCACAATGGAAAGGTGTTCTCTTCTGCCGATGTGAAATATACGTTTGACAAGCTATTTGAAAGCAAGAGTTTTAAATCGGGTGCTTTTTTTGATACGGTTCCGGTCGGGCCAGCGCCGGCCAATGTAAACCCCGTCCCAACAGGTGATACGAAAAAGGTCGTTCCTGGTGAAACGCCTGCAAAACCAAAAATCCAGACGAAACAAGTCCCGCATATAGTATCGATGGAAACGCCCGATGCCAAAACGGTTGTGTTCACAGTCGAACGTCCGGCATTGGCAAACCAATTGTTGTCGAATCTGGTTGCGGTCCCGATCATTCCCGAGGGAAGCGTCGAACAACAAAAATCACAGCCGGTCGGCTCCGGGCCTTTTAAGTTTGTAAGCTTCGACCAGTCACAGAATATCGTGGAGTTGGCCTCTAACACCGATTATTTTGACGGTGCGCCAAAAGTGCAGAAGGTCAGGATAAAGACGGTCACGGACGCCAGTTCCCTTCAGGCCGAACTGCAAACCGGTGGCGTTGACCTCGCACCGAACCCGTCGAATTTGCCGCCTGATATCCTTCGCACATTGTCCGGCCTGGCGAATTTGAAAGTGGAGCAATTTGACGGCTCGAATATCCAGTATGTCGGAATGAACACGCAATCGGCGCCTCTCAACAACGTCAAAGTCCGTCAGGCTATTGGCTACGCTATCGACCGCGAAAAGATCATAAAGGAACTGCTTTCGGGACAGGCGAAGATCGCACATTCGATCCTGCCGTCGGCGTCGTGGGCTTATGCGCCCGGTACGCAATACAATTTCGATCCGTCGAAATCAAAGCAGCTTTTGCAGCAGGCAGGCTATAAAAACGAGCCGATAAAATTCAAATATGCGGCCGGAAATGCGGCGTTTGGACAATATGCCCAAGCTATCCAAAATTCGCTGAAGGAAGTTGGCCTCAATGTAGAGATCGAAACCCTTGATCCGGGAACATTGCGCCAGCAACTCGCTCAGGGCCAGTTTCAACTAAATACGGGCGTCTGGATCGGAGGTAATCAAGACCCGATCTTTTTAAAGGACCTGTTTACGACCGGAAGAATTCCCGGTGAAAATGTAAGTTGCTGTAATCGCTCGCGTTACAGCAATCCAGAGGTTGACAGGCTGATTGATCAGGCGATAAATGAAATCGACCGAAATAAGGCGAAAGATCTTTATTTTCAGGCGTGGAGCCTAATCAGCAATGACCTGCCTTTGCTGCCGCTTTGGTATCCGGCAAATATGGTCGTTGCAAACAAGAGGATCGGCAACATCAAGATCAATCCCAGCGGCGACTGGAGTTTTATTAAAGATATTACAGTCAGCAATTAAATGGCCTATATTGATGTAACATATTAAGATGTTCCATGTGTTCCAGGTGTTCCGCCGTTCCGGCGCGGAACAAGTGGAACAACATATCCTTCACCCGAAGGAGCTATTCTATGCGAGTGGATTTTTTTGTAAGGCAACGACTTCATTTCGAGTAGATTCTTAGTGAGGCAATTCGCAAACTTGACAAATTAGTCCCAAAAGCTAGAATTATGGATTGCAATGCGGGAGTAGCTCAGTGGTAGAGCGCGACCTTGCCAAGGTCGAAGTCGCGAGTTCNNCGTAGCCAAGTGGTAAGGCAGAGGTCTGCAAAACCTTTATTCATCGGTTCGATTCCGATCGCCGCCTCCAATCTAATTACAATCATTGTAAGCACTTACAAAGATTTAAGGGCACGTCTGAAAGTCTATCCGAAGGAGACCGTTGTGGCGGAGAAATTCGAAGCGATGGTGAGGTTCGGCGAGGGCTAACGGACCAATGAAGGATTTTTGCGATCGCCCGATGGACCGCCTTTATCAACCGAAACAGAATCGAGCGATCACGAGATCTTTCGGAGATCATCCGGCTACTTCGAGCCTTCCTGGAACCGGTCATTCAGGCCGAATCAGATAAAGGAGTGTTCTCCAAACAGTGGCGCCACGGATCAGGATGGATTTGAGTCAACTCGGGTTCACACAACGTCGCCGCGTTCCCCAGTTAGCGATTCATCTGCTGAGTGTGGACTTTATCAGGTTATTCGCGTCATGAGCATGAGTAGACGTGTCGGCTGTATTGGCATTTCCAGTCCCTGTCGTCGGGGCTTCCATCGATCTTATCGCCTCGAATTTGTGGTTGTCGGACGGGTGCGCGTATCGCATGACCATCCTAAGGCTTGAGTGTCCAAGCAGGGCGGCCAGCGTCAGAAGGTCACCAGGCCGCCGTTCGAGAAATCGTGTCGCGAAGGTGTGCCTAAACGAATACAGAGTACATGATCCTTCAGTTCCACTTCGGTTGAGCCCGTCGATCTTGCTGCGCTTGAGAGCTCCATAATGAGCGTTGTTGAATTTCACGGCCGGACTGTTTGGATCGTTGCCGCCTCGCCCCCCTGCGAAAACATATTTGCCTTTCGCGCTCGTAAGCCGTTTTGTAAGGACCTCGGTGGCCCGCATCGACAATGGCACTGATCGTCGAGCGGCCTTCGTCTTTCCGTCCCTTACCACAAGGTACGGTTTGTCCACATTAAGAAAGGCATCCTTTACGGCAAGTTTGCAAAGCTCAGCCGGCCGTACACCGGTCTCGATCAAAAGGATCGCATAGTCACGTAGCGGCTGCGATGCGCAAGAAAGGTAATGCAGTTCCTCCACCTTGTTCAGAACACGCCCAGGCTCATTTTCTTCAATTAGAAAATCCACGAATCTGGCAGGGTTTGACGTAAGCACCCCATCCGCCACCAGGTTGCTAAACATCTTCTTCAAGCAGGCGAGTTCCCTGTTCACCGTTGCATTAGAGATCTTCTTTTTCGTCCTTTTCGGCTTTCCCGATTTCGGTCTCACTCCACTAACAGTTCCGAACTGTGATCTTCTCCTGGTAATGAACGCTTCGATCTGGGGTTTCGCGATCAGGTTGACGCGCATGTTCCCGAAATGAGCGATCAATACCTTGGACGCCGTCTTGTAACGCACGGTCGTGTTCTTCTTTTGCCTCGAAGCGGACCACTCGAGGAAATCCGATATCGCCTGTTTGAAGGTTGGGTAGTCCTTCTTCTCCAGGAAGCCAACGCCCTCGTTACGGAGCCCTCGTTCGGAAAGCTTCCGCGTACGCTTCAGCTTTCCTTTTGTTCGTGTAGCCGGTCGACCGTTCGATCCGACGCCCCTCGAACACGAAACGCATCGACCAGGTTTTCCCGTTGCGCTGTTTGTATAGTTTCATCTCGTGTAGGCAGACCGCGCGGTACCCAAAGATTCGTCGTGGCGCGGGCAATGGCGCTTGATCGTTACGCTCCACCATGCTGCCGACCGCTTTTTTGCTATTTATGGATATGACGACTCATTCGAGCTTGCTCGTCTTCGAACCTGTTTTCTCTTTGACATTAGATCCTTCATGCAAGTCGAACGGCAATCGTTATGCCAGCGATTCGAAGGGACGATCAGTGCGAAAACAAACGGTAATTGATAGGACGCTGATTCAGATCGAGTAGCGACGCAACCAAGATCTGGCACGATTTCGCACCAATGGTGCAGATTTGCACCAGGCTAACCTGACGTTTGCGGCGACCTTAGAAAAAGTACCGAAAGGAGATGGCTGAAAATCGAGAGGTTCCGGTGTGATGCTTAGGACGCGAAGTCGGCCTGGTAGCTGATCCCTCTTGCAAGGAGACAGGATTCAGCGATGCCAGGCGGCACCATGAGCCGAGCAAATTAGTATTGAGCCTAGTAATTGTGACCTTTTAACTCTGAATATACGTCAGTGATTGTTAGAGGCGACTTTCTGATTGGCCAAGCCGAAGGGTTAACTTGATCTGGCTTCAAATGCTCCTTGGCTGTCCGCATCTACGTCCTGATTACGATTAAAAATGTCCCATTTAGCTCAACAAGCTAGGCAATTTTCACTTGATTTATCGTGGAAGCTTGGTTCATAATGTCCTGATTAGTGTAAATAGGACATAGTAAATGTCCTATTTAACCGGGGATTAATATAAAATGGCGGACAGAAAGAAAACCGCAAAGCTTGAAGTTCTTATCTTAAGGTTGCTGGGTAAAGAACCGGAGGTCAGCATCCGTTCAATCGCAAGAGCTAATGGAGTGTCCGAGGACGACGATACCGAGCGGAAGGCCATTCAACGAGCGCTGATATCCCTGGAAAAAAAGGAATTGATCGCTCCTAAAGGTTCAGGCCGCTCGCGGGTCTACGTACGGTCAGAGCATACTCCCGCAATCCTGAGGGCCGAGCCTGCTCCTGACACATCCGCCATTCAGCGGGACGATGCTTCATTTAAGGGGATCGAGCTTTCGCCTGAATCGAGGCGTCTTCTTAACTACGTTTCTCAAGGGATCAGCGAGCGAGAGCCTGTGGGATACGATCAGGATTTCTTGCGCACGTACGAACCAAATAAAAGCTACTATCTGTCCCCGGAGCAGCGCCAAAAATTACTCGCAGTTGGACAGGTGGAAGCGGTAGAGCGTCCCGCCGGCACCTACGCTCGGAACATACTCGCCAGACTTTTGATCGATCTGTCCTGGAACTCAAGCCGGCTTGAAGGAAACACATATTCCCTGCTCGAAACCAAGAGATTGATNNAGAAACCGCTAGCGGCAAAGATGTGGCCGAGGCCCAGATGATCCTAAACCACAAAGCGGCGATCGAGTATATTGTCGAATCTGCCCAGGATGAGCGGATCACCTCTCACGAGATCTGCAGTATTCACGCACTGCTTTCCGAGAACCTGCTCGGCGACCCCGCGGCCTCGGGCCGAGTGCGAAATATTGCGGTAGAGATCGGAGGATCGACCTATGTCCCGCTCGAAAACCCGCAGGTGCTTAGGGAATGTTTCGATTTGTTCGTAGAAAAAGTTAACGAGATAGATGATCCTTTCGAGCAATCATTGTTTTCGATCGTTCATTTATCGTACTTACAGGCATTTGAGGATGTGAACAAGCGAACGGCAAGGCTTGTCGCGAACGTCCCTCTCGTCAGAGAAAATCTGAGGCCGCTTTCGTTCACGGACGTCGATCAAGGTGCATACGTAAAGTCCCTGCTCGTCGTATATGAAAAAACCGATATCAGTTTGATACGCGATCTCTACTTGTGGGCGTACCATCGCTCTTCACAGCGTTATACAGCGATTCAGCAAGCGATGGGGGAGCCAAATCTGTTAAAGCTTCGGTACCGGACGGCCATTCAGGAGATCGTGAGATCGATCATTCTGGAAAAGGTCCCGGGCGAGCGAGTTGTCAAGGAGATCCGCAACCTGGTCCAATCTCACAATATTCCGGAGGCCGAACGTGAGGATGTTTTCAACCTGGTCGAGAACGAGTTCATCAACTTGCATGACGGAAACGTGGCGCGATTCAAAGTCCGCCCCAGCGAGTTCGAAGCCTGGAAGTTGCTGCAGTGAGTGTTGTGTTTAGGTATGTTAGAATTCCTTCATTGTAGTGGAAGCCGATCGGTTAACCTCGGGTAGGGCTTCGGTGATTGTAGAGACTGGAGGGAGCAGTTCTGTTTTTAGGCTGTATCGTATGATTATCGTATGCACCTCCTATAACAGGGTGATACACATTGAACGCGTTTTTTCAGAAAAGCCAACGAATATCGGCCTGTAACA
>DLHV01000244.1:50209-62850 GCA_002483395.1 Chloracidobacterium sp. UBA7659
CGATTCCGATCGCCGCCTCCAATGTAAACTCGTTAGCGCCAGAGATCTGCGCGACTCTAAGTTCCTTGAAAGCTCGATGCTTTGCTGCTGGTACCTTGTAACCTAAGTTCTTTAGCATTCACGTCCCGTTTCGTGCATTTTCGTAAGATTTCGTGGTGCAGGACCCAACTGGAAAAAGAGGAGCCACGAATGCACGCGAAACAACGCGAAGAAGAAGCTAAACCAAACCGATTGTCAAATAACCTACTACCGTACCAATTCTTGAGCTATGCGCGGCAGGACCGAGATTCACTGTTTTTCCAGGATCGGGATTGCAATCCGAGCATGTTGAGAAAGGTGCAGGAAGCTTCTTTATGTGACGGAAGTCACGGTAAGCCATCTGTGAGTCCGGCATGATGTTTTGTTGAGGAGGACGTGTGATGAAGACATTGTTTAAGGTCGAGATTCCCATTGAAGTCGGAAGCATAAGACCGGGCAGTTACGCCATTGTTGACTTCGTGGACGACGGCAAGCAGAGTGGCGAAATGAGAACGGTCTGGTTCGAATCGGTGGAAGCCTTCGAGCAAGATAAGGACACGTGCCTGGCATGTACTGCATTCAGAGCCAAGTGGCCGCTCTGCAAACCGAAAGCCCTTACCTGTGCTGTTAGCTCGACTTTGAGTTGACGTTGTTCCGATATCGAAAAACGGCGAAAACGGTTGATCTGATTCATCAGTTCGATTCCGATCGCCGCTCCAGTAGAATCAAGAATTTAGGGCGACCCATGCGGTTACCTTTCATTTTTGTGTCGGGGCGGTGTGTGCGAGCAAAAAAAACTCTTGACCCAGGCGACCCCCCGATCAAAGGCCTGGAAATTCGGCTGCGCTCCGCGACAACGGGATCCTGAATCTAAGCGTCAAACAAAAGACGGTCGCGGTGGCGATCTCCACACGCACTTTACAGACGCCGCGTCCGGGATAGCGCTAGTCGATTTTTTGTGGTAAGGTGGTCGACAAATCCTCGAATATTCAAGCATCACATGCGGTCGTTTCCTTTCAGTTGCAAGCTTAAGCTTCGGTCGGTGCCGCGACTCGTAATGCCGCGAACAGCGCCGATTGCCGTTGGCGCCCTTACATTTTTCTTATCGCTGCCGATCTCCGCGCAGCAGGCTGATTCTAAGATGTCGCCGGTTGTGGTGCAGCCCGGTGCGCCAGGCCAGCCAACCAGAACACTGCCGCCATCGACGAGGGCCACACTACCACCACGTTCACCAAAGGATGTGGAGTTTATGCAGGGGATGATCGTGCACCACAGACAGGCGGTCGAGATGACAGCGCTGATCGAGTCGCATACGGAGAGCAAGGAAATTCGCCTTCTCGGAGCGCGCATCAGCCAATCACAGTCAGACGAAATGAAGTTTATGAAACGGTGGCTCGAAGCCAGGGGAGAACCGGTTTCGCCGCCGATGCCGGGAATGGGTAGTATGGATATGCCAGGCATGAACATGTCGAGCCATCAAATGCTTATGCCCGGCATGCTTACCCCAAAACAGATGGACGGCTTAAGAAAAGCAAAGGGCGCAGAGTTCGATCATCTGTTTTTGACCGGAATGATCCAGCATCACAATGGTGCCTTGATCATGGTCAAGGATCTGTTCGATACAGCCGGTGCTGGACAGGATGCTGAATTGTTCAGTTTCGCAACCGACGTCGACAGCGGCCAACGCGCCGAGATCAGGATTATGGAAACCATGCGGGGTGAAAAACCGTAAGAAAAAAAATGATGAATCGAGTACACATTGTCGCTTTCCGTTTATTAGCAACTTCCTTCGTTTTGTGCTTGTGTTTTGCAGCCGGGACGTTGGCACAAGCCGCTCTTGAATCGGCTCCGCCGCTACCGGCGGGGATGACGGGCTCAGATGCCAGCGACCCGCGAGCCAACCTGTCGCCGGGAATGTACAACGCGGGTGAAGCAGCGATGGGCATGAAGCACCTCATGCTGCTCAAAAAGCCGGACGCGTTTCAACTTGGCTCCGACAATGCGGATGATCCTAAGGTACAGAAGACGCTGGGTCTCCTCGGCGTCGGCGACGCATCGAAGATGCCAAAGCCGCTCCAACTGGTTTTTGCTCAACTCGCTTTTGCCAACTCGGACCTTGCGTTCCTGGGCAACTACTTGTTCCAGGGAAACTTTTATGGCGTCAGCATCTATGACATCTCCGATCCGGCGAAGGCGAAATTGTTGACTTCGATGGTGTGTCCGGGAGGGCAGGGCGACGTGTCAGTTTACAAGAACCTGATGTTTATGTCGGTGGAAATGCCGAACGGCCGACTGGATTGCGGTACACAGGGTTTTCCGCCCGAGCCTCCGCCGGCTGCTGGACAAGCGAACGCACCGGGCCCACCGGCAGCGCAAAAAGATCGTTTTCGCGGTGTCAGGATCTTTGACATCTCGGACATCAAAAATCCAAAACAGGTCGGTGCCGTCCAGACCTGCCGTGGCTCGCACACGCACACTCTGGTGCTCGATCCTAAGGATAAGAACAACGTTTATATCTACGTCTCGGGCACGTCTTTTGTCCGCCAAAACGAGGAGTTGGCCGGCTGCTCCGGTGGGACGCCCGATAAGAACCCGAATACTGCTCAATTTCGTATCGAAGTGATCAAGGTACCGGTCAAGGCTCCGCAAGATGCCAAGGTCGTGTCGAGCCCGCGGATATTTATGGATTCGCGTACGGGTGTGATCAACAGCCTGTCGAGCGGCATTACGCATGACTCGAAAGATCCAAACGTTACAGACCAGTGCCACGACATAACCGTATATTCGGCGATCGGTCTTGCAGCTGGCGCCTGCTCGGGGAACGGAATTCTGCTGGACATCAAAGATCCGGCCAATCCGAAACGAATAGACGCGGTAAACGATCCGAACTATGCGTACTGGCATTCCGCCTCGTTTTCCAATGACGGAAAGAAAGTCGTGTTTACCGACGAGTGGGGCGGCGGACTGGGTGCGCGTTGCCGCGAGAACGACCCGAACGTCTGGGGAGCCGATTCGATTTTTCGCCTTGAGGCGGGCAAGCTAATGTTTGCGAGCTACTACAAGATGCCGTCAGCTCAGGGTGACAGCGAGAATTGCGTTGCGCACAACGGCTCCCTCGTTCCGGTTCCGGGCCGCGACATCAAAGTCCAGGCTTGGTACCAGGGCGGCATATCCGTCATGGACTTCACTGACCCTAACCACGTGGTTGAGATTGCCTATTTCGATCGCGGACCGATTGATCCAAAGATGCTCATACTCGGCGGCTCATGGTCTGCCTATTGGTACAATAGCCGGATTTACTCGTCGGAGATCGCTCNNGGCCTGGACATATTTGAGCTGACGCCGACCAGGAACCTTACTCAAAACGAGATCGACGCAGCAAAATCGGTTCGGGTTGCGGAATTGAATGTTCAGAACCAGCAGAAGATCGAATGGCCGCGAAAATTAGTTGTTGCCAAGGCGTACGTCGATCAACTGGAGCGTTCAGGTGCTCCCGCGGACGGCGTAGCTCGGATACGAAAGGCCATCGGGATGGCTGAAGAATCTGGTCTAGCTCCGGCAGATCTTAAAAAACTGAAGGAAATCGCCGACGAGTCGGAAAAGGGAGCTGCTGACGCCGGGAGAAGCGCCGCCGACTCAGCTCGATTGCGATCCTTGGCTGAAATCCTGAAGCGACCTGCGATATAGTGCCGAGAGCTGAGGTTCTAATTCAGCATTAGTGAAAAATCATCGAGGGATAATTCACCGAATATGGGGCAGGGACTTGTATTGCAGTTACTCCTTTGAAGGCTTATGAAGGCGACCGGTGCTTCTTTGGTAACGAAGTCAACCTTAGCCAACACCCACTTACCGTCTGTGGACTCGAATGCGGCTGAGCGGCCCAACGTCTCGTTTGAGACGCCGTCGTTTACTACTATCGAAGGAAGGCCAGCGGAGACCAGTTCCGTCGAGCGGTAGAAGAACGTGAGTTGGGATTTTCGGTTGGGTTGGAGGTAAACCAATTGCGAAATTAACCTTCGACCAAATTCTACATTCCCGGCGAATTTAATCAGGACAGCTCTGGATCCCGCATGGAATTGAGAGCCGTCAAGGGCCACGGAGATCGCTGAGGCCTTTTGATCTATCTGCCAGCCGAATCCAGCTGCGTCACTCTCGGTTATTTGTTCAAAGCCGCCATCGAATATGAGTTCGTTGCCGCTGGCGTCTTCGTTTTTTAATCTCGACAGCCAGACTTCACGAGCAACCTCGAAGCTCTGTTTCTCTATTAAGGATCCAATAAACTCGTTCTTCTCGCTTTCACTAAGTTCATCCGCTACCAGGAATGACTTCATGTTGTCCGTCATGAAATCGTGCTTGATAAGATAACGGGCGACAATTTTCCTCGCTTCGACAGATTCGGGTTGAACCGAGAGCTCGATCGCTTGCGGGTCACTAGGATATGTGATCCGGGCAAGATGCAGTATCTCAGGATAGAGTTCAGGATCGTACGCAGCGGCTTTGTTGAGGAATGGGAACGCTTGTTCATACTGGCCGTTTTCGAGAAGCATCATCCCCATGTAGTAATTTGGCTGGCTATATCTTGGGGCAAGCGTAAGGCCGTTATGATAAGCCGTCCGGGCTGCATTAATATCTCCTGATTTGAACCTCGAATAACCTAGGCGCAACCACAAAAGAAAATCGTTTTTCCGTAGGGCAATTGCCTTTTCAAATGCTTCCGCGGCCGAATCGTAATCTTTATTCCTGAGAAATAACATTCCGTGGACCTTGTAGGCATCCGGGTTTTCGGGCTGGAAGTAAATTGCGGATACTGCGTCAACGTCCGAACCGGTTCGAAATGCGTTGTCTCCGTAGTAGTGAGAGAGGCCCTGTCGGGCGGCGGAAACACCGATGAATAGTACGAAGCCGACGTAGAGTAGCGCCGCAAAATAGTTCCCACCTGAAAACACTATGGCTTTGAAAAAGTTCATTTTGCAGATCGAAGACGCTCTTTTTTTTCGGTTAGCTCAACAACCACTAGGCAACCTTCTTGAGTTGCCTCAATTTCGCAGTCACGCGCTGGATCCCGGTTCGCGTATCTTCGCAATCCTCGATTCGCAATGCCTTCCGATAAAACTTGAGCGACGACTGGAAATGTCCCTGGATCTCAGAACAGGCGGCCAGATAGTAGAACGAATTTTCATTTGGGCCGACTTGCTCGAGCACTTGCATGAAGACGTCCTGGCAATTTTTGTACGCACCGAAATGATAGAAAACTCGTCCCATCGAATCGAGTAGATGGGAAGGCATTTTCTCACGTGCCGATCGCTGCCAGACAATTCGTAAATTTTCACATAGTTCGGCAGAAATGTCCGGCTTCAAATCATCGGCAAGCTTGCCAAGCGTGAAATCCAAAAAGAATAAGAGCAGCGGATTGAAACCGCTGTTTCGAAAAACGCTGATGAATCTATTCGCAAAGTCGTTAGAGTCGATCGTCCGATCATCCGCATTTTGAAGAACCTTTGTCCCTCGAATCAAGATTCGGAGAAGTTGAAAATCGATGTTATTGCCCGCGGTTCTATAAAGTTCACAGCAGGAACGGACAAAATACCGGGCGGTTTCCTTAGAGAAAAAGGCCAAATTCAAGGCCGCCTTGTACGATTTGATCGCTTCGACAAGATGGTTTTGAGATCTGTAAGCATCACCTAAGATCCTGTGCGATCCTCTCAGATACAGGTCAAGCGATAGGGCTTTTCGGGCAAGGCTGATTGCTTTGCCGCTCCGGCCGGTCACGAGATTGATGTTCGCTAACTCTTCCCACGGCTCGGGTTGAGAACTATCAAGTGTTAGCGACTTCTCAAAATAGATGCTCGCTTCATCATACTGCCCAATGCGGTAATAAAGGTCACCCATCAAATTGAGAGTAACGCAATTGTCCGGCCGGAGCTGCAATGCCCTGTGGAGATAATTCTCCGCCGTGTCGAAATCTCCTCTGGCAATAAGTACTCGAGCATGGGCATGCAAAACAATGAACAAATCCGCTCGCATCATCAGGGCCGCCGTACTCGCGCCATAAGCGCGGTCGATCCAGCCTCCAAGTGTCAGAGCGATCGCCTTGCAAGCCTGCAGCTCCGGTAACCCTCCCCTATTCCGCATGGCATAGTCAACACATACTTCGGCTTCCTCAAAATTTCCCAGAATGGCGAACGACAACGCTCGACGAGCAATCTCTGAATCGGAAAGTCCAAGCGCCGATTCACTCGGAATCAATATCTTAAATTGATCATTGAGCATTTGCTGTAGTTCATTCTCGACGGTTTCGAAACTTGCGGGACGCTGGGCTGGCGATTTGGCTAAACATCGCGCGACCAGTTCTATGATCGGCCGGGGAACGCTCTTTTCAGCCAGCAATTCCAGCGGCGGTTCCTTGTCCCGTTGCATTTCAACAATCTTATCCCTCGACGCCCCAACAAACGGGCGGCGTCCGCATAGCATTTCAAACAGTGTGACGCCAAAGGCATAGATATCGGCATTGCTCCTGCCAGGGACCACTTTATCGAGCATTTCCGGAGCCATATAAGCAGCCGTACCGCCCCAGCCGATACTCGCGTCAGTTTCCGTTGCTAATTGCGCGACTGTCTCTTGACTACCTACTGGATGTCTGCCGAGCCCAATCGCGGATGCCAGGCCAAAATCACCAAGTTTTAGTTTTCCTTCGGAGGTAATAAAACAGTTACCAGGCTTAATATCTCCGTGGACAAAGCCCGGAAGCGTGGACTGAGCGAAATGTACCGCCCGGCAAAGATACACCGCATATCTTAGTGCCGTTTCAAGAGGTAAGAGACCGGTCTTTAGATGAAGGTCGAGGCTTGTCGCGGGAAGGTACTCGGTCAGAATGAAGAGACGGCTTTTAATATAAAAGGCGGAATAAGTTGTAACAAGATTAGGGTGCAGGCCAAGTCGCAGCGAGATGTCAGCCTCAACCGCCAACTTCTCATTTTTCTTAATTTCATTCCCCGGTATTGCCCGATTCTCTTTCAGGCAGTAGGGTCTCATCTCATCCAGGTCGATGACCGTGTAAACATTTGAAAAGCCGCCGCTTTGAACGCCACAAATCTTGAATCGCCTGCGTTCGCCGTCAGCATTATAAACGCTGATGCAGTCGCCGACCCGATAACGAGACCCTTCAACAGGTAACTTTTCCGGGGAGAAAACCGCCTGTATCAAATCATCATTTCCGGGCAGCGATCGGATCTGGTGGCTCTTATCTTTGAACCAGCCGTAAATTTGACCGAACTTAATTCCCACACGGTCAGACGCAATGCGGAGCCTGTCATGGCTGCTATCAAAGATCGTGAATGACGAAAGTCTTTCCATTCTTGGTTCGGTATTCCTTGGTCATCATAAGATGCAAATTTACTCTGTCTAATGACCGTTCGGGCGGTAATGACTGTGACTGCTTCGGTGATGGTTACCGTGTGATTGTGTGTGCCGTCGACCAGTCGAGCATGAATCCTGTGGGTTGAAAGGACTTGCTGCCGGATTCGACTGTGGTGAACCATGGGACGAATAATTGCCCGAACTATCGCCGTTGTCCCCATGATTATTGTTGTTAATCCCATGGTTGTTCTCGCCGGTCGCATTAACACTGAAAAACTTTCCTAAGATCCCCTTGGATGCGGGAACAGTAAAGACCACAAGCACAAAGGCCGCTGTTACGAAAGTTCGCCAGCTTTTCTTGATACGTTCAGTAATTCTTTTCATTTTTATCTCCTCGCTTCTAACACGTTTTCGTTTTACCTAGGCTGTTGGCCGCAACCACAGTACTCGTTTACCTTCCCGTTGCTCTATCAACATTTACCGTCGCGATGACGACAAGAACCGTAAATATCATTGCGTTGATCATAATATGAAGGCCAAAATCAACAGAACTGTGAATCAAAACACCGAAAATTCCAATTGCTGCGCCAAAACAGCACGATCGCATAAACGGATCTCTTGACTTCAGATTCTTTGATACTCTGGCAACGACAATGGCACCAAAACCGGCAAAAAGAGCAAACCCGACTATTCCGCCGCTGGCCAAAATTTCCAGATAATCATTATGTGCCTGCTTTAGAGAAAACTTTCCGCTGGAAGCGTCAAACTTTGGAATCGCCGACGCGAATGCTCCAAACCCGCTTCCGAAAATCGGCTTATCCTTTATCAAGTCCAGCGTCGAGTTCCAAATAAGGTTTCGATTGACTCGTGTGCTGTTTACGGTTTCGACCTCTCCTCCAAGTTTCTCGATCCGGGTAACCACAGCATCGCCGCCTACAAACGCGATTGTAACAATGATCAACCCGAGAACTAATCCACAGAGACCAATCGCGGCCAATGTTTTTCTGACCGGTATCTTGCCAATGCCAGAAACCCTTCTCGAACATACGTGNNCCGACAGATCGCGACGTGTAACGATATGAACGAAAATCGCAAAAACACTTAATCCGGCCAGGCTTATCAGGCCGCCGCGGGAGGTCGAGACGATGATCGAATATATTATAATCCCCGAAAGGACCCAGCCGATAAACCTGAACTTCTCCGAAAGTTCACCTTTTATCGTTATTCCCAGCACCAGTCCCAGCGACATTTCCATCAAAACCGCAAAATGATTTCGGTTAATGAACTGAGCAAATCCTTGATCGGGCCGCAGGTAACCCGCAAGCACATCCGATTGAGTGTCGAGAAACAACTCCCGCAGAATGCCGAAAACGGCACTTCCTACACCGACCGCGAGCACCAACGCAATCAGAAATTTTAGCCGGCGAATCGAATTTGTATATAAAAAAAGGATCTCGCAGGCGACGATCAGTCCTCCAAAAATTAAGCTGAAAGTCTTCGTCTCATATAGGGCAACGCTGATAGCCGATCCGGCGCCAGACCACGGAACGATCTGTACTACGGCGAGACCCAATATCCCAAGAAGCGGCAAAAGCAATACGGGCTGCGCAATTCGGAACGTGCCTCTCAGGATAACGCCGATCACTCGAAATCCTCCAAGAATGGAGATCATCACGACGAGCAGCGATCCATGCCAAACCTCGACCCCTCCGTACGGGATCGCGAAAAGCAAAATTGTGACGAGCAAACCGTAAAAAGATATGACTCCGAAATACGTCGAAACGGATTTCTGCCTAACATCCTTTTCAACTCTGTCGGGTCTCGTCAAAACTTTTCGCTCTGATCGCATCCATCGCCGCGGACCTCACTTATTCCGCAAAAGACCACTGCATCTCCTCTTTGGACGGCGGCTTCACTGTTTGCGGAAACGCGACCGCCCTAAGCGTTCGGCCAAGGATTCTGATGTCAGTCTTCCAGCTTTTATCTCGTACGAAATTGGCATACCCACGCAGCTTGTAGGGCTGAATAACCTCGCGATAATACCTTTCCTTGTCCACGACCTGAGCGAGGAGCTGCTCCTCGTTTCTTAGTCGGAGCGTAACCGGATCCGTTATACCAGGGCGATGTGTCAAGATCTCCCGCCATAGGAGGTCGTTAAGATCCACAAATTCGGGCACTTCCGGACGCGGGCCGACAAAAGACATATCGCCGCGAAGCACATTCCAAAGTTCNNAAGTTCGTCTATCTTGCTTTTCCGTAATAATTTTCCTACTGGGGTGACGCGGCAATCGTTGGCCGCGGTTATCATTCCGCCAGTTTGCGACACCGCCATTGTTCTCAATTTAAAGAGGGTAAAAGTTTCCCCGTTTAGCCCGATCCGTTTTTGACGGAAGAGCACCATGCCCCTTGAATCCAGTTTAATAAAAACCGCAACAACCAAAAGGATCGGAACAGCAACGATCAATCCGCAGACCGCCAAAACGATCTCGAAATGTCTCGGAATTCCGCGTAGGAGTATCTTAGTTGCCATTATGCCGCCATTGCTACTCTGTTTACCGCGTGCTTAGAACATAGTTCCTTCACGGTTTCCACCACATGAACCATTTCCTCAAAGGTCATGGACGAGAATATCGGTAAACTAATAATTTCATTCCAAAGCCGTGTCGCCGCCGGAAAATGGTTCTCCTTCCAACCTAGCCTCTCCCGGTATAGTGGGTGCATGTGAAGCGGCCGCCAGTGGACCGAGCATCCGACACCGTTACGTTTTAGCTCTTCAATAAACACGTTTCGATCAATCGCCAGGTTTTCAAGCCTCAAACGGACTGGAAAAAGGTGCCATGAATGAATTCTATTTTCGTCGCTTGATGGGAGGTGAATCTCGTTCACATCAGCCAACGATGATAAGAAAAATTCAGCCACGGCCTCGCGCTGCTTTCTCATTTCTTCTGCACGAGTTAACTGATGGCAGCCAATTGCCGCTGCTATATCCGTCAAATTATATTTGTAGCCGGGCTGGACGATCTTATAATCCCAACTACCATCGCCCGTGTATCGCCCCCAAGCGTCGTGCGAAAGCCCGTGCAGCGACATAAGGCGGATTCTGTCTGCCAGGGCCTCGTTGTTGGTCACCGCCATGCCGCCTTCGCCAGTTGTGATAGTTTTGTTGGCATAGAATGAATAGCAGGTGACGGAAGCCGTATCGTCTCCGCAATATCTCCATGGACTATTCGAATTCGGGCGCCATGCCGCGGGAAACGCATGCGCGGCGTCCTCAATTATCCAAAGACTATGGTTCCTCGCGAACTCTTTCACATTGCGGACATTCATCATATATCCGCCTACGTGGACCGGTATCATGCCGACGACTTTGAGGTCCCGGCCATGAAGGAACGGCAAGCTCCGCCGTTTTAGCTTCTCGATCTTCCGTTCGGCGTCTGCAAGATCCATGTTTCCCGTGACCGGATCGCAATCAACGAGCACCGGAACCGCCTTTCTGTAGAGAATGATCTCCGCGGTTGCAGCAAATGTCATCGTCGGTATCAGTACTGCTTCACCTTCGCGCAAACCGATAGCTTCAACGGCTAGATGCAGTGCCGCTGTGCAGGAATTAACCGCCACCGCAAACTTCCCATTCACCGCTTCGGTGAACTGTTTTTCAAACGCCTTGACCTTCGGACCCGTTGTAAGCCACCCGCTTCGCAGTGTCGCAATGACCTCGTTTATTTCGTCGTCACCGACATGCGGTCGAAAGAAAGGGACATTCACGGGCAAGGTCCTAACGATATCAGAGCGTGTTTCAGTCAAAAGAGCGTTTTGCATAGACTTTAGATCCAAAAATTGATTTGAAACGGCAAGACCAAAAAATCATCGAACATCAAACAGAAAAAAATATCTCCGGAGCCAAAACTACTGGCATGCAACGGATTCGCATCGCAATGGGTCGTTGATGCGATCCAGTTCGCAGGCGACTGAAAAAACCGACTACGAATCGTTTAGCTAGCAATCTAGGGCTTTGTAGTCAAAATAGCAGTTTGCACGAAAGGGAAAATCGGGCAGACAGACAGTTTTTTTTGGCATTAAACGACTAGATATGGACTAACACAACAAACCAAAAAGGTCGCGAAACATTGCAGATCAGTATTGAGAACCGCCTCTTTTGCGCCATCGGCACCGTTCAAAGGCCAGCGTTGGGAGATTTGTATGCGTGAATCCTGGCGAATCCCCGCCTCAGTTGGCAAGTACAACGTACACCTCTGCCGTTATGCCTATTAAGGGTGGTAACCGGTCTATATATAACAGTCTATTTATTTCGTCGATCAGGATACCGCCACGTTTCTTATATGTTGTGAGTTGGCAGGTTTGGATTAAAATAATCAGATTTCAAAACGCAGATTCAGCGAGTGTTTGGTGTTCTAAGTCCTATTTGACGATTCGTCCGATACCCGCATTTGTGCTTTCCACGATTCTGCATAAAAACCGTTCTGTTCCAGCAGTTCCCGATGGGTACCGGATTCGATAATCTCGCCGCCGTCAATAACATGAATCGTGTCGGATCGCATGGCAATTGTAAACCGGTGCGTTATAACAATCCCTGTTTGTCCCTTGACCATTTCGCGAAAACGATCAAACCAATCCACTTCGGACCAGGAGTCCATAAAACTGGTCGGTTCGTCGAGGACCACGATTGGAGCTTGGCGGAAGTATGCGCGTGCCAATGCCAGACGCTGCCACTCCCCACCGCTTAATTCTGTCCCGTTCACAAACCACTTTCCCAGCAGTGTTTCATATTGCTTCGGAAGCTGCGTGATAAAATTATGTGCCCCTGCCCGACGCGCGGCCGTAATAATAGCCTCGTCTAGCTGCTCGTTTTCAACGTCGCCAAGGGCAATATTCTCCTTGGCCAATGCATGATACTGCATCGGGAATTGAAAAAGGACCGACATCATACGCCTCAGCTGCTTTATGTCGAATTGCCTCACATCTATTCCATCGAACTCGATCGAGCCTTCCGTAGTGTCATAAAACCTGTTTAACAACTTGATCAAAGTGCTCTTGCCCGCTCCGTTCACCCCGACCAACGCAACAAGGCTGCCGGCCGGGATAAACAAATTAAGGTCACCGATCGCAGGTTTTGTCGACCCGGGGTAACAAAATGTGACGGACTTGAAATTGATTCCTTTTGAAAGACTTGAAAATGCAGGGTGTGGATCATTCGGTGAGATGAGTTTTGGCTGCAAATCCAGGAACCTGAACAAATGTTCCAAATA
>DLHV01000161.1 GCA_002483395.1 Chloracidobacterium sp. UBA7659
GTTGGTGTCGGAGTCGGTGTCGGATCGGACGCCGCGATCTCAAAATCCGCGCCGGTTGCCTGATCGGAATTTAAGAGAAGTCCCCCCGTGAGTGACGAACCTATAAGTATTTGGGCTTCCGCCTGTGTATTTGTCGAGGTCGTCCCCAAAATATTTGTGCCGACGGCCGTGTTCACCTTGTCGAGCGAAAGTTTGATGGTTATCTCGTTTCCGTTTATTTCACCGAAATCGGCCGGGCCGATCGTTTCCTGATTTTGCGTTCCGGTTGCGAGCGTCGTGATCTTTCCGTATTCGAAGGTCGTCGCCGTTTCATCGATCGACGCGGAAACAAAAACCTCTGTTTGCCCAAAGGCCGAAGTCATCGTCCAGCGCATATTCGGCGTTTGCACCGATGCGTCCGACACTTTCAGGCGGTAAACGATCTGATTCGCCACGGCGTCATACTTGAAATAACCCTCGCGAATGTCCTGGGCGGTCGTGCCCAATTGGTCGTCCGCTGGATCGACGATCTGCGGTGCGTTCGGATCGTCCGACGGGAAGAGATCAGCCGGGTGTGGTACGAGCGACAACGACATTGCAGTGCGAACGGCGTTGTGGGCATCGACGTAACCGGCGCCGACGACACGTTCCTCGTATGGCATCGGCGTCGCCGTCTGCCGAAGGATCGTGACGATCTCGTCCGGTGTCAAAAGCGGGTTCGCTTCCATCATCAAAGCAACAATTCCGCTCACTTGAGGCGTCGAAAAACTCGTCCCCTGCGAAGTTGTGTAATAGGGAAGAAAGGCGGGCGGGATTGTCGATAGATCGTTGGCACCGACAAAAACCGGAAGCGTCCCGGCAACGTTGGTTACTCCCGGGGCCTTCGAACGCGTGCTTTTGATATCGACTCCGGAACCTATGATGTCGGGCCGCAGATTCGGCGCAACCGACGGGTCGGCTGGCTGTCCGGCGGTGTCGCTGCCAGTTCCATTGTTCTCGCCGCGTGAGGAGAAGCCGGCGGGAGTGCCCAAACCTTGTTTTTCGCCCGCAGCTACCGAAATGACCCAGGGAGCCACTGAAAAAGGATTGATCGCTCCAGGTGTGTCGCCAACCGAATCAATGCCATTTCCGGCCGCGAATACAACGGTGATGTTTCGGTCGTGCATCATGCGAGTGGCCGTGTTTATCGGGTCGTTCGGATCGTAGGGGTAATTTGCGACTACGTCGCCCCAGGAGTTATTGCAGACCCGGATGTTGTATCTGAATTGATTTACGAGCGTGTATTCCATCGCCTGTACGATCGCGTATGTCGTTAACCCGTAGTCGTTGCCCGCTCTGATCCCGATCAATTTAGCTCCCGGCGCCATTCCCTGATACAGCCCGCCGGATGCCGCACCCGTACCGGCCGTAACGCCCGCTCCGAATGTGCCGTGACCGCCCTCGATGTCCGAGATTGGGACGTTTTCGACCGGGACGATCGGCAGGAAACCTGACGGCGGTTCCACCGGCACGTCGGCAGTAGCGAAATACACGTTTTGGGTAACATTCTGTCCAAGCTGTAGATCGGGGTGCGTCGCGTCGATTCCGGTGTCGATGTAGGCAACACCGACATTCCTGCCCGATACGGGGAGGCCCTGGTTCAGAGCCGTCACCTGCATATCGCGAATCAGATTTTCGATGCCAGTGATAGTTCGGCCTTCGCGGTCAAACAGCTCAAAGCGGCGGTTTGCATAAAGCGAACGGACGCCGCTCTTTGTCTTTAAGGCGTTGAACTGCGTCCTGTTGATCTTCGTCAAAATCATCGGCAGTTGCTGCAGATATCGTCCGCCCGAAATGCCGAGCGATTGCAGCATCAGGAAATCGGCACTCGACACCTGGTGGTCAAACGTAATGACGACCGGCGTCAGGACGAGCGGCGAAGCGTTGACCTGGCTGGACAGCAAGCCGTCAATGGACGGAGCCGCATGGACCGAGATGCCGACGGCGATTGTAAAAACAGCAGCTGCAAACAAATTGACGATTTTTCTCATTACTTTTTCTCCCCAAGAGTTTTCAGGCTAATATGCCGCAAGGTTACCCCCGACCACTTGAGAAATACTTGAGCCAGACTTGAGTTTAATTGAACAACAAAAAAGCACCCGCGATTGGGTGCTTTTGTATTGCGCGAATTGTCGGGCGGCTTACGGATTAATCGTGACATACGTCGGGTCGATTCAGCCCGAATATTCTCAAGTGCGCCTTACACTTGCGTAGATGCAGGCTGGACCCGTCCGGATGCGCCCCGCACTTAGCCATGTGCGCGGCGCACCTTGCGGCAGGCTAGGCCGTGTCGCTGCTACGGGCGGAAACGCGAGTGTGAACGAGCGTGCCTTCGTCGCCAGCATCGGATGCACGCTCCCTAACGGTCGCGTTTCTGCCCGTAGGCTCCGGGCGGAAGGCAGATGTTTATTGAGTTTCAGCTGATGTTTACCGGCATTCGGTAAGATTGCACAGCCACGTAGCGGCGGAATGCCTTTAGCCGTGGGGTTTCAATCGACGGCCGACTTTTGTCACTGGTAAATAGTACTGCCGCAAAAATTCCCACGAAGTTCGCCAGGAAATTCGCGTTCCGAGATAGAGTTTTCAGCCTGGTCGTATCGTCTACGCCCAGGTTTCCCCCGTCAACGGCACAAATCTCAAGTATTTCTCAAGGCGCCTTGGATAAGGTGATTGCGGCACGAAAAAATAATTGCTGACACGCGATTTCGAGATTGTCAGAATATTTACATCTGATCTCTCGATAACTTTAAACAATTCAGTTCGTCCCAGGAGATTTATTATGTCTCTGACCGGTTTGCTCGCAGCAGAAAATCGCAAAAAGCTTATTGTAAGCACATCCGCGCTCGTCCTCGTCTCGCTAGTCGCTCTTGGAGCGATGGCGAAAAACGGCTGGCTGCCATCGACCGACCCGCTGACCGGCCAAAAGACCGGCTGGTTCGGATCAAAAAGCTCCCCTCCTTACGAAGGAGGGGTGGCCGCGTCTCGCGGACGGGGTGGTTCTCTCGATCCGGCTCCGCCGCCATCAGCCACGCCGCAACTTTCGCGCGAATATTTATATGCTGGCCAAAAATTATTGGCTGTCGAAGACGCAAACGCCAACGCCGCCCCGCCCGCCGATCTCGCCGTCTGGCGGCCATCCACTGGGCAATGGTGGGTTCTCGGCGGCCCGGGTTCGGCCCAGACAAACGCATCGTGGGGGCAGGCGGGCGATATTCCCGTTCCGGGCGACTACGACGGCGACGGCAAGACGGATTTCTCGATATTCAGGCCGTCGAACTACCAGTGGTACATTATCTTCAGCAGCAACAACGTAATCTCAAATTACGAGTTCGGAGCGGTGGGCGACAAACCGGCCCAGGCCGATTACGACGGCGATGGGCGAACCGATGCCGCTGTTTTCCGTCCTTCGAATAACAATTGGTACGTACTCGGCACGACCAACGGTTTTTATTACAGCACCTGGGGCGATTCCGGCGACATCCCGGTTTCAGCCGATTACGACGGCGACGGCCGGGCCGACATCTCCGTCTGGCGCGGCTCGAACAAGACTTTTTATTCGGTCAACAGCAGCAACGGCAATATCCAGACAATTACCTTTACCCAATCGAGCACGCAGCCGGTCTGTGGCGACTACGACGGCGACGGCAAAGCCGACTTTGCAGTAAGAAGCGGCAACACCTGGACCATTCGTAAAAGCTCGAATACTCAAATAGATACGATCACGCCTACGTGGGAACAAGCCGCCGACACGCCCGTCCCGAACGACTACGACGGCGACGGCAATTGGTACATCCGCCAAAGCGCCACCAACGGCTCCCTCCGCCAACAAGCCTGGGGCCAAAGCGGCGACATCCCCGTCCCAGCTTTATACAGAAGGTAGTTATCGAGTAGGCCGGAGACAGAGTGATGTGTAATCGCAAACTTTTACGGACAGGATTTCCGAATCGAAATTGAGGAATTTGTTTATGAAGAGAATCGTGTGGTCGGCATTAACAGTATTTGCGGTTATTGGCTTCAGCTTCGGGCAGGGCGCAGGCAATGAGAGAGCCGCCGACCGCACGTTGCGCGGGAGTGGACGCGTCAATGCTTCTACGCTAGGGATGGAATTCGACCTTCCCTTAGGCAGCTATTCGGGCCGCGGCATCAACGTTCCGATAAATCTTAGCTATTCCTCTAAACTTTGGCGCATGCAGTATACGGGTAATTCAAATATTCCGGGAAGCCAATCCAGCCCTTGCGATCCTGAGTATGAAGCACGATTTTCCGAAAATTCCGCGTCGGGTTGGACGACCAGCATGGCGGTGCCGTATATCGAGTACATCGGCGTGTCGGGACATTACGACGGTAATGGGAAACCAATGAGCACGACGAGTGATGTGGACTGCCCGGGATACGGCGGCGGCGGTTCGCCAAGTATCAATTATATTCGGAGGCTGATGGTTCATCTTCCGGGTGGAGAGACACACGAGCTTCGTCCCGACGATATCGCAATAACCGCTGCTTCGAGTGGAAGCAGCGGGACCAGTCCCTACAACGGCGACAACTGGAATGCGACGTATTACGCAGCCGACAGCTCGAATCTTAAGTACGTGCAGGACGCGGCCACGAGTACTTTCAAGCTTTTGATGCCCGACGGCTCTTTTTACAATTTTGACGCCACGACTCCGCACGGACAAAACAGGAAAGCCACTAAATTTACCGACCGCAACGGAAACTTCACAACTTACTACGGACCCGGGAGTGTCGATTCGAACGGCGTTACTCATCCTAACGGCTACTGGAAAGATACGTTGGGCAGAAATATATCTATTCCGCTTGGAAATACACAGGTAACAACGGCCGGAAATCCGCAAATTTATTCAATGCCGGGAATGACGGGAACTTACAAATTTCAGTGGAAACTATTAAAGGGCAGCACGGCCACGGAAAGCGGGTTGACAAATTTCTCGCAGGATTTGAAGTATGGAGGGACTACTTACGTTTGCACACCTTCCGGTACACCGACTTACTGCACACNNATTTAGCGGTGATTCATATTCCAAGGTGATGGGCCATACACTCTTCAATCCGGTAGTGTTAACCGAGATAGAACTTCCGACCGGTCAAAAATATAAATTTTCTTACGACATCTACGGCCAGATCGAGAGGATAACTTATCCGACGGGCGGCGAAGAGATATTTGAATACGGGGTTGTCGCTCCGCTTACTGCGCTTGAGCCGGGCAGCATGGGCGCCCAAACAAATTTTGGCGTGGTGAACAGAAAGGTTTATCAGACTGCCGGTCAGGGGACGCCGTACGAATGGACATATAGCAATGTCGGCAGCAGCGGCGGTTACGCGGTGGTCGTCAATTCGCCGGACGGGACCCGGACAGAAAGATACCTGCATTCGGGCAATCCTTATGGAGAAAACCCAACGCCGTTCGGATTCGATAACGCATTGGCTGGAATGGCTTACGAGGAACGCGCCTATGACAGCAGCGATCCGCGGAAACTTGTTTCAAAAAAGCTCACGCAGTGGACAAAGAGCACCTTTTCGACGTACCCGGACAGAGGCGGCCAATGGCATCCGCGAGTTACGCAGGAAGAATCGATCATCTACGACGCTGCGGGAAACGGTATATCAGCGACAACTACATTCGAATACGAAGGCGATCTTAACCTTCGGGAAACTCCGGTTCTGACGAAAAAGTCATCACAGTACGCTTTTGTGCCGGTCGGCAGCGCGCTTCCGTCCAATCCGGTCAGGTCGTCGGAAAGCACGTTCCTGATAAACGATCCGAACTATGCGAGCGTGAAGAATTATTACACGGCGCAGAACATGGTCGGGCTGGTCACCGCTTCGGAGATCAAGGATGGTGCGGCGACAGTTGTTTCGAGAAGCGAAATGGTTTATGACGAATCGGGTCGGTCGCCCGGTTACCGGGGTAATCCGACAACCGCGAAGGTTTGGGACAGCACGAAAGGAATCGTGACGAACACGAACGCCTATATTTCGACGAGCGCAAGATTCGACACTTACGGCAATCAGTATGAGGCCACTGATGCGAAGGGTAACACATCGACAACCACGTTTGATTCGACATATCAGGCTTATCCAATAAGTGCGACTTCTCCTATTCCCGATCCGAGTGGAACGAACGGTTCGAATACTGCATTTGTAACGACGGCGACTTTTGACCCGATCACAGGTTTACCGTTAACGACCACGGACGCCAACGGCCTAGAGACAAGAATAACCTACGATCCGGTTACACTGCGTCCACTGAACACAAAGAGCTATTTCAACAACGTCCAGGTCGGCTCGACATCCGAGACCGTCTATCATGACNNGACGAAGCGAATAATTATTGGGTAAAGAACCGCGCCCAGATTGATGCGGACAAGTGGGCTGAGAGTATTACATATTTCGATGGACTTGGCCGCGCTTACAAGGCGGAAGAAATAAATTCAAACGGCAACATCTTTGTCGAAAAAGAGTTCGACGCCGAAGGCCGGGTTAAGAGAGTGACGAACCCTTTCCGTTCGGGCGAAACAAAGGTTTGGACAACAAACGTCTATGACGAAGCCAGCCGCGTAAAAGAAGTGATCCTGCAGGACGGTGCGAAAGTCATCACCGATTACGGCGTTTCTGTTACGGGTACGATCGGCGTTACAAAACAGATCACCGATCAGGCCGGAAAAAAGCGGAAAGGATTTACGGATGCACTCGGAAGAATGGTTCGAGTTATCGAAGACCCGACGGGTCAGGCGCTGAATACTGATTATGTCTTCGACACGCTTGGCAATTTGCGAAAGACGATACAAGGCGAGCAGTCGCGCTATTTCATGCACGATAGTCTTGGCAGGTTGATGTATGCAAAACAGCCTGAGCAGGATACACGAGCTGCATTTGTTGCAACCGACCCTGTGACCGGCAACACCGCATGGTCCGCAAAATACGAGCACGACGACAACGGCAATATCACAAAGACAACGGACGCAAAAGGCATCTATGTCGAGGGGACTTACGATAATCTTAACCGCATAAAGCTGCGCAACTATTCCGACACGACGCCCGATGTCAGTTTTTATTACGACGGCAAGTATTTAAATGGCAGTGACGTTCTGCAAACCGCGACCGGCAGCGTTAAAGGCAAAACGACCGGCGTTAAATCTTCGGTTTCGCGGAATAACTACACCAGCTTCGACAATCTCGGCAGGCTGCTAACGCACCAGCAGATAACAGACGGACAGACGTATGGAACAAGCTATACATACAATCTCTCAGGCGGGCTTGTTTCCGAGACTTATCCGTCGGGCAGAACAGTCAATTACGACATCAATGCAGACGGCGATCTATCGCGGGTTTGGGGACAGAAAGCCTCAACGGTCACAACCTATGCAAATGCCTTCAATTACAACGTCAGCGGCGCGGTCGAAAAGATGCGGCTCGGCAACGGCAAATGGGAAACTGCGCAATACAACGACCGTTTGCAGATAACGCAGATCGGACTCGGAGCGGGATCGAACGACACGAGCCTTCTCAAACTCGAATACGGTTACGGCAACAACACGCTGAATAACGGAAACTTGCGGTCGCAGAAGATCAGCTTCAACGGGCTTGCACAACCGTTTGAACAGACTTACACATACGACGATCTGAATAGGTTGCAGGTAGCGGAAGAAAAAGTCTCTGGCAATACGACGTGGAAGCAAACTTTTACGATTGATCGCTACGGAAACCGTCGATTCGACGATGCAAATACAACTACTTTAGGCAGCTGTTCTCAGGCTCAGTGCAATCCGCTGATAAACACTTCCGATAATCGCTTCTCGTCAGGGCAGGGATACGTTTACGACTCAAATGGCTCGGTTACTCAGGACGCAACCGGTAATCAGTTTCTTTACGACGCCGAGAATCATCAAAAGGAAGTTAAAGATGCTGGTAACAATACAATAGGCCAATATCTTTATGATGGATAGGGTAAACGCGTAAAGAAAATAAGCAACGCTGAAACCGTGATTTTTGTCTATAATGGTGGTGGAACACTTGTTGCAGAATATTCAACACAGTTGGCATCTGCGCCTCAAGTAAGCTATTTGACAACCGATCATTTGGGAAGTCCGAGAGTGGTAACAAACGAACTCGGAGCGGTGAAAGACCGCAAAGACTTTTCCGCATTCGGAGAGGAAAGCGTTTCCGCACAACGCGCCGGCAACTCTGAATATTCCGCCGCCGATCAACTACGGAAAAACTACACCGGCTACGAAAAAGACACCGAAAGCGGACTGGAATTCGCTCAGGCGAGATACTACAACCCGAAGCACGGACGGTTTACTTCGGTCGATCCATTGACGGCTAGTGCGAATGTAAAGAACCCGCAAACTTTTAATCGTTACAGCTACGTTCTTAACTCACCTTACAAATACTCCGATCCTTTGGGGTTGTTGCCTGAGAAGAGTATAGGTAACAGATGCGATTTCAATTGCCGTGTAACAGACGCCATTAACAACGGCGGCAAACTAAGCAGGGCTGATTACGCTCTCGCGGTTTTCCATATCCAAAACGGAACAGCACTTGGTTATGCCTTTCTCAACGCGTCTCTGGCTGCGATCCGCCGACAATCGGCGCCACAGCCATCAGCACCGGCTGCTGGAGTAGCCACAAATCATGAAGCAGCACATTCAGATCAAGCCACAGGAGCGCCATCACCGCCAGCCACGCCGGGTTACGGTTTGGTTATGAAGTTCCATCGCAGTTGGGCATTGGTGTATTGGTATAATAGATACACAGGCCAAACGACGGATGCGGCAGTAATTCTAGACGAGACAACGGCCGAAGTCATATATAGTGAGGAGCCAACTGGTGAAGAGGCCAAAGAGGATCCACTGTGGGGAAGATATGGAGATGATCACAGGGGACATATTATCGGCAGCGCACTTGGTGGAAATGGAAAGGCTGGTAATTTAATGAGTCAAAGCCGGAGTCTAAATCAAGGATCTTACAAGTCTTTCGAATACGGAATTCGTCAAACATTGACAGAAAATAAAGATTGGACAGCTCATATTACTGTTTCTCTTTACTATAACCCCGCAGGGCTAGCGAACCCAGTCGCGGCGATGCAACTTTCAAAAGAAGCCAAGTTTAGACCAATCGCTATGGCTTACAATGTCCAGTTCCGTAATTCAGGAGGAGACGTAGTTGATTCACGAACGGCATATTTCTCACAAAGATTTGGCAGACTTTGGTAATGGGGTAAGTAGAATGTTTAGTAAAAGTATTTTAATAGCTGGCTTGGTTTCAATATTTTTTTTGTTAAGTGAGTTCAGTCAGGAGAAACGTGAAATGGAACAAACTCTATCTCCGCCTTCTAATGTTTCCCGGCCCTTCCAGACGCTGTCCTATATTGATAGAACGGGAAAAGTGGCTATTGATGCAAGTGAGTACACGCAAGCCTTTAGTTTTGCTAGCGGGTTGGCGGCTGTCAGCAATGGTTTCAGATATGGTTTTATCGACAAGTCAGGCAGAATTGCAATTGTACCAAAATTCTTTCAAGCCGCTTCCTTCTCTGAGGGACTGGCTGCCGTAAAGCTTCAAGAAAAGCAATTCTCAAATCCGTCGGGAAAGAATGTTTGGGGATACATAAACCTAGATGGAAAGATTGTTATTCAGGGCGAATTCGACGAAGCATATGACTTTGCAGAAGGCGTAGCCGTCATTAAAGAAGGTAATATCTATTCTTTTATTGATAAAACAGGGCGTAAGCTGGTTTCCATGGACTCGGCAGAAATCCAGTTAGGCTATCAAGAAAACCCTAAATTCTCCGAAGGTTTTATCGCTGCATGTAATGTTCCAACCGGAAAGCACGGCTTTTTGGATAAAACTGGCAAATTTGTGATCGAGCCAAAATTTCAAAACGTTGCTAATTTTTCTGAAGGCTTAGCCCGTGCGTCAGTTAAGGTTAACAATCGAGAATATTTAGGATTTATCGATCTCAAAGGAAATTTTATGATACCACCAAAGTTCGACATTGATTCCGATTTTCAAAGAAGTGCTTACGATTTTTCAGAAGGCCTTGCAAGTTTGATCTCGGCACCTGCAATGACAGATTTCGTATATATTGACCGCTCAGGGAAAATTGTCTTGAGAACCAGTTATTTTTATGCGGGAGCATTTAAAGACGGATTAGCGATAGTTTATGACAACAAAACAGACAAACGCGGGTTTATTAACAAATCAGGCGAACTAGTTATTCCTTTGGTATACAGTGATGCTAAGGCGTTTTCTGAGGGGTTATCTCTTGTACGATCTCGGTTTATAAATCCATGATCTTTTTAATCTCGATATGAACTAATATTAATAAAAATATTAGTTGTGGCGGAGTATTCGACTCAAATCGCACAGACTCCGCAAGTAAGCTATTTGACAACCGATCACTTGGGAAGCCCGAGGGTAATTACCGATCAAAACGAAGTTGTTACAAACAGAAAGGATTTCTCTGCTTTTGGCGAGGAAACAATTTCTGCACAAAGAACCGCTGGCCTAAAGTATCAGCCAGATAACATTCGTCAGGACTACACAGGCTATGAGAAGGACGATGAATCAGGTCTTGAGTTCGCACAGGCGAGATATTACAACCCGACACACGGAAGGTTTACAAGCGTTGATCCTCTAACGGCATCGGCGTCTATGAAAAATCCGCAGACTTTCAACCGGTATAGCTATGTTCTTAACTCGCCTTATAAGTTCGTTGACCCGCTGGGACTAATTTCTTCTTCCACCGGCGCGTGCGGGAATCGCTGTGCTAACTCGGATGGAAGCTCTGGTGGGGGCATGGCTGGTTTATATAGCAATAACGGGGAAAGCATTCAGATTGGCCATGAAAAAAAGCAACAACAATCCGTTGCTCAGCAACCACCTACGCCTATTAAGGTAAACTACGTTAACAAAACCTATGAAGTATCTGGAAAGACAGCGAAGAAAGCGGCGGAAGAAGCGAATATAAAGGCGGCAGCCGGAAAGACGAAGAAAGGGCGGGCGGGCGAAACTGAGCTTACAGAAGTCAAGCAAACGTTCGATGAGAGCAAAGATATTAAGTATAGTCCGACAACGGATACGGCCACGGGTGAAGTCACGGTCGTTATTGAAACAACCAATGTTAACGTCGAGGCCACTATTATAACGACATTGCCTATTTGGAAGGGCAGGGATAAAGCAAAACTTTCCGAGCAGACTGCATGGGATGGATTTTTGCAACAATTATCCGATTTTGAAAAGGAACACACGGATGACACTACGAAACGACTCAATGAATATCGCGATGCTCTCATTGGTCTCAAGGCCACGGGCACCGGTTCCAACGCCGAAAGCGCAATCAGATCGGCAGCAACCAGTCTTAGCGCACAAATTACAGCTGCGCAGAATACGCTTTTTTCGAATTACAATTCTGACGGGGCAAAGCGCCACCAAAATGGTGGACATAACGTCAAAATCAAGTAGCCAATATTGTAGATTTAAACATAAGTATGCATAAACAAGTTAAGTTTATCGTTTCTCTCATAGCCACCTGCTCTTTTCAGCTATCTTGGATCTTTTTGGGGGTGTCGAATTGTGATGCGCAAGACAAAGGGCAGATCGTGCCACCGTTGACATTCGAATTAGTTTCGCCCGAACAACCTTGCGTGGGAAAAAGTTTCACTTTACAGGCGCGTTTGAAGAATATTAGCAAGAGGAAAGTGATGATCGACACCGGCGGCTTTTGGCGGTATGTAACAGAAAAAGCTCTCGATCAGTCAAGCTCATCATTATTTGGCGTGCCTTTGACAATACCGAAAATGCGCGGCACAGTCGGCGATATTGGCCATGACGAGGCCTCGCAATTCGTCGTGCTTAAACCGGGTCAGAGTCATACCGTGGCTTTAACGGTTAACCCTTCCAAAGATGATTTTTATCGATCTCCTGGACGGTATTCAGTTACTTCAATATATGGAGCGTCGACTAATCGGACAGCGAATCACCCAGACCTATTCATCGGTACAATCGCTGCGCCTGAACTTCATTTTAAGATAGTTGAGTGTAAGATGAATGGTCACACGTTTACGAAGCGAGCCGGCTAAAGGAAGTCATCCTTCAGGACGGAGCGACGGTCAAGACGGACTACGGTGTCTCGGTGACAGGCCTAATCGGCGTTACAAAGACCATTACAGACCAGGCGGGAAAGAAACGCCAGGGCATCACGGACGCTCTCGGGCGGATGGTTCGCGTTATCGAGGACCCGACCGGTTCGCCCCTCAACACAGATTATGTTTTCGACACCCTCGGCAATCTGCGAAAAACGATACAAGGCGAACAGAGCCGTTTCTTCATGCATGACAGCCTCGGGCGGCTGCTCTTTGCTAAACAGCCGGAACAGGACACGAATACGGGATTTGTTGCCGCCGACCCGATCACGAGCAATTCGCAGTGGTCGGCGAAATACGAATACGACGACAATGGCAATATCACAAAGACGACCGACGCAAGAGGCATTTATGTTCAGGGGACTTACGATAAGTTTAACCGGATAATTCTCAGAGATTATTCCGACGCAACGCCGGATGTCAGTTTCTACTACGACGGGACGGGGCTGGGCGGTGTGCCGAATAATTCGAAGGGCAAGACGACAANNCGAGTTCGGTATCGGAAACGAGAAACACGAGCTTCGATAATCTTGGGCGCCTTCTGACTCACCAGCAGATCACGGACGGTCAGACTTACAGCACAGGCTATGCATACAACCTTTCAGGAGCATTGATCGAGGAAACCTATCCCAGCACGCGAGTCGTCAAATACACGCTCGATGCCAACGGCGATTTGAGCCAAGTGCAGAGCAAAAAGACTGCGAATAACGGCTTTTTCACCTACGCCAACAGCTTTGCATACGATTCTGCCG
>DLHV01000173.1:0-7715 GCA_002483395.1 Chloracidobacterium sp. UBA7659
TACAACATTATGGACGAAGTAAAGTATAACGAACGCGGAAATCGGCTGACCATGGTAAAGAAGAGTGCCGACCACAAGAAAAACAAGTGAACCGAGGATAATTAACGGACCTTGTTGCTCGTCCTAATTCGTCGAAATAATCTACTCAATTTTCATTAGGGTTGTCGACCCAGTTCGCCTCATTGACTCTCCGCATGACAGCGAATTCATCTATACGGCATTTCACTTGGCCTTCTGGTAAAACGCGGGCGTAATATTATAATTTCAGGTATGAGAGTAACTATCGCGCAGATTAACTCGACCAACGGCGATCTTAACGGAAACGTCGCCAAAATCCTGGCCGCGATCGAAAAGGCAAAGGCCGACGGGTCGGACCTTGTCGTATTCCCTGAAGTTGTGACGCATGGTTACACATCGCAGGACTGGTTTCAGGACCCCGATATTATTGAGCACTCGCATGAGCCGCTCGCAAAGATCGTTCCGGCAACCGAAGGAATTACCGCCGTTGTAGGGACAATTCATCCGAATGATGATAAAGACGGGCGCCGGATCTACAACTGCGCGGCGGTTGTTTCGAACGGGAAGCTGGTCCGTTTCGTTAACAAAACCCTGCTCCCTGAATACGATGTTTTCGACGACCCGAGGTATTTCGAGCCCGAGGAGCATCCAAACGGCATCGTCGAAGTATTCGACCGTTATGGAAAAAGCCATCGTCTGGGTGTAGTGGTTTGTGAGGATTTCTGGAACGACAAAACGTTTTGGAAAGAACGGCTCTACGACGAAGACCCGACTGATATTGTTGTCCATAAGGGCGCCGAGGTCATCGTTGCGATCAATGCGTCGCCTTATAACAAGGGCAAAATAAAACTCCGCTGCGATATGGTTTCGCACCGGGCAAAGCTTACAAAAACACCGGTGATATTCGTAAATCTTGTCGGCGGGAACGACGGGATTATTTTCGATGGTGCAAGCCTCGTCGCCGACCTAGAAGGCGACATTATTTTGCAGGCCGCGGCGTTTGAGGAATTTGTTGAAACAGTAGAACTCGATGTCCGCAAGCCGGATGCACGCGGCATTACGGGCAGCGAAACCGAGTCGATCCGGCAGGCCCTTGTTTTGGGCATTCGCGATTATGCCGGCAAAAATGGTTTTACGAAATGCGTTCTCGGTTTGTCAGGCGGGATCGATTCGAGTCTCGTCGCCGCACTCGCCGTCGAGGCGATCGGCGCCGAGAATTTGCTTTGCGTGATGATGCCTTCGCCGTTTTCGTCCGAGGGAAGCATCAAGGATTCGGAAGAGCTGGTACGCACTCTCGGCTGCGAAAGCCGGATCGAGCCGATCTCCGCGACGTTCGAAGTGCTGCTCCAACAGATGAATCTTCACAAGCCGACAAAGGGCGGCGAGAGCCTTGCGGTCGAGAATATGCAGTCGCGGCTTCGCGGCGTGATCCTCATGGCGATCTCCAATGCCGAGGGCCGCCTGCTTCTATCCACCGGAAACAAATCGGAGCTTGCGGTCGGCTACTGCACGCTCTACGGCGACACGAATGGCGGCCTTGCCGTGCTTGGCGACGTTCTAAAGACCGAGGTCTGGGCTATCGCGCGAAACATCAACGAACGGGCCGGACTCGAGATCATCCCGAACAAGATCATCGACAAAAAGCCATCCGCCGAGCTTGCCCCGAACCAGTTCGACCAGGACAGCCTGCCGCCGTATGAACTGATGGACCCGGTCTTACAGCTTTATTTCGAGCAAAAGCTCTCGCCAAAAGAGATCATCGCCGCCGGCAACGACCCGGAGCTTGTTTACACCCTGCTGAACAAGGTCGAACACCCGGCCAATGAGTTCAAACGCCAGCAGCTCCCGCCTACACTGATCGTCTCGAAAAACGCAATCGGCGTCGGTAGGCGAAGGCCGATAACGCATAAATATCATCGTGAAAACCGTGCTAAAATGTTTCCACGAGGAGATTGACTTATGAAAGCGATCATTACTACCACGATCCTGATAGGAGTTTTGACTCTGACACTTTTTGGGCAGAATATCGTCGACGCTCTTCGCGGTATAGAAGTCAACGGAACCGCTGAACGTATGGTCATTCCAGATGAGCTTACTTTCCGCATCACCTTGGCCGAACGGATGGGAAGCCGAGGGAAGATTACCATTGAACAACAAGAGGCCCAGTTTCGCGCGGAGCTTGAGAAGATCGGAGTCGATCTCGCGAAAGACCTCTCAATATACGATATCTCCGCGAGGTATGTCCGCCAGCGAAGACTCAAGGATGTGCTAGCAAGACAGGATTACCGGCTGATCATCAGGAACCTCGACAAGGTTGCGCCATTACAGGACATCGCCGACAGAATCAATGTTAGCAGCCTCGACTTGGTCGTCGCCGAGAATTCACGCATTAATGATATTCGTCGGGAGCTGAGGATCGAGGCAATCAAGGCTGCTAAGGCCAAAGCCGAGTATCTGATGTTCGCGATTGGCGGAAAGGTCGGTAGTGCGATCTTCGTCAAGGAGGTCGATGACGAAGTTCCCGATCTGTCTAGGATCCCTCGATATTCTATGTACGCTGCGAACGCGGCTATGAGCGCGGCGAACACGACCTACAGCGAACCACTCTCGTTCGCTCCTGAAAAGGTTCGTTGTATCATCCTCGCTAGATTTGAGATCCAATAGTTTTTTTTGCAAGTTCTTTTAAGAACTCCGTTCAAATAACATCAGCAAATTGCTGAAGTTATTTTTACGGAGTTTTTTATTATGTCTAAATTCGATAGCCCGCTTAATAATATCAAGATCGCTAGCCCATGTTCCGCAAATTGGGACGAGATGTACGGCAACGAACGCAAACGTTTTTGCGGCGAGTGCAAGCTCAATGTTTACAATCTTTCGGGAATGACGAAATACGACGCGGAAAACCTGCTCGCGAATTCCGAAGGACATGTTTGTGTGAGATACTTTCAACGAAGCGACGGAACGGTTTTGACGGCAGACTGCCCGGTTGGCTGGGCAAAGGTCAGGCAGCGTCTGTCCGTATGCACGACGGCCGTTTTCTCGCTGTTTATCGCCATCGTCGGCGGGATATTTTCGGTTTCAATTCTCAGAAAAAATGCCGACATTGTGCAAAGGTATAATTTCCCCTTTGCGGCACCGACGCCTAAACCGGTAATTATGGGTGCGATCGCAATGCCCAGTCCCAGCCCGACGCCGAAGGCGACGCCGGATAACAAGCGGGAAGGCTGGACAGTTGGAAAGCCGGCAAGACCGGCGGACATGCCCGTAAGGAAATTCGCGNNGGAGTAGTTCCGGCAATTATCTATATTCGCGAAATAAAAAAGCTGTCAGATCAAGCCGGCGGCTTTTTATTCCTGGATGCTCTTCTCAGGTCTGTTAATTCTTTACATAATATCCCTGCCGGGCCCGCAAGCGAAAATTGGCGGGTGGCTGCAGCCCAACATCGAGTTTCACATATTTGTTCAGCGGATATTCCGACTCCGAATAATACTGAACCATATATTGAGCGCGAAGCTCATTGGCAAGCTGGCGGAAAATTCGTTCGAGCATTTCGGTGTTTTTTCGAACATTTACCGAGTTCTGCATCGGATCTTTAGTTTCTACCGGCTGGAACTTCGGCAAAAACGCAGTTCCACCCGTTTCGTCGGCAAATTTCTGCATATTCTCCTGCCCGAAAACAGCCATCTTGTTTAACTGGATGGAATTGCCGCCCGGATTTATTGCGTAAAGCACCGAATCGGCATCCTGCAACGCCTTCAATACTTTCACTTGCTCAACAACCTTCGCGGTGTCGCGGGCACGCACCCGGAGATCTCTTAATTTCTCACCGGCAACATCGTCGGCGATCTTTCGCTCCGCGTCCCAGATTGCTTTCAGCACGCCTTCGCTGTTTGTATCCTCGCCGTCAGAAATAACCACAATGACCTTACGCCGTCCCTGCGGCGAATTTTTCGCGAGGTAGTTAGCTGCCTGCCTGACCGAATCGTAGAACGCGGTTTGCTCCTTCGTCGGCGTGATCGTCCGGACTGCGAGAATCGACTTTTCCGCCGTATCGCGTGGCTGGATCAAGGTATAACGCTCTCCGATCGTAAAGATCGTCGCGCGGTCGTCGGGTCTGAGTACGTCAAGCAGAAACTTGGCGGCTGTCTCCTGCTGAAACTTGAACATCGCATCCGAACTGGCCGAAACATCGAACAGCAACGCTATCTCCAGCGGCACGTTTTCAGCATCCCCGACACTATCTATCGTCTGCGTCCGATTTTCTTCTTTGATCTGGAAGTTTTCCGCCTTTAACCCCAACACCGGCTCACCATTTGCGTCAACGACCGAGACAGGAACGACAACCAATCGCGAATCGACTTTGATGACCCCTTCCTCTTCTTTAATTGGAGGTGTCGGAGATGGCGTCTGAGCAAACAGTACGCAGCACGATGCGAAGATCAGAACGAAGAGAAGGGTAAATGGAGCGATAACGTGAGGTCTCATAAAATTGGTGTGAAGCAAGGAGATTTAGGAGATCATAAATTGTTCCTAACGAAGTTAGAGGGCAAAAGAGCAAAAAAGGTTTTCACCGATTTTACTTTTTTGCCCTCCAAAGTTAATGCGAAAAAAACTATTCGTTGTCGTTAGTCGTTTCCGGCGTGGTCGAGCGAACCTCGACATTCTGGTTCACGCCGCGGCTGACAAGAAGTTTGACCTCAACACGGCGATTTTGCTCGCGGCCCTCTCGGGTCGCATTATCGGCAACTGCCTGAAGTTCACCGAAACCGAACGACTGTCCGATTCTGCGGAGCGGCACGTTGTGTGTTTCGATCATATAGTCGATCACTGCCTGAGCACGACGCTGACTCAAGGCCTTGTTCTTCTTTGTGCTGCCTTCGGCTGATGCAAAACCGGTAACTTCGATTACATAGCCTTTCATTGTCATTGCGGCGGTTGCAACTTCGTCGAGCGAAGCCTTGGCTTCAGGCGAAAGGATCGCGCTGTTTACGCGGAAGTTGACCGTCGCAGTCGATTGAACTACATACTCGTCCAATGCCGAGATTCTCTGGTTCGTTGCATTTACGCCTGCAATAGCAGCATCCGCTGTCTCTTGAGCTGCTTTTGCACCGCCGCGGGCCGCATTCGAGATAGCCATAAGCTCATCGATCTGGCCGGATACACGCTGTGCATTCTCCTCAGCCTGCGTCAAGCGAGCCTCGGCGGGACCCACGCGGCTGTCAATCGACTGCGCGACACGGAAATCGTCTTTTCCAAAACGGATCTTCGTTGCAGCCAGACCGCCCGTAGTATCACCTCGGCCTTCGGCTTCGAGGCTCAAACCGCGAACAAGTTGGCTTGACGCAACGTTATCGCCACCGCCGAAAAAGCCGCCTTTCGTCTTGATGCTCGTAGTCGGCGCTATCACAACCTTTGTCTCGACGCCGACCGAGTCGCGAACCATAATACTTGTGTCGTCCTGTGCGACGACTACGCCTTTGATCTTATATTTCTGACCCGCCGCCAAATTGCGAACTTGAGCGTTTTGAGCAAGAACGCTCCCCGCACCGATCATCAGGGACAAAACCAAAACCGATAGTTTCTTAATCATAATCTGAACTCCTTCCTAACATATGAAATGCTTAAAACTTAAAACAACCTAACTACTGCGGCCTCAACCTTTTCAAACCTGCGGCGATTACAATCGCATCATATAAATGACTTCTAAGACATCCCCCGAATTCGCTCGGTTACCTATCTAAAAGGCGTCTTGTATCCCAACAAACATCAAGGCGTAACTTGCAGCCTGAGCTTTTCCTCTTCAATTAGTGTGCCAAAGTATTTAAGATAGAGATTCGTGGAGATAAATGAGTGTAAGTACTTATTTTAGAAGGTTTACAACGGAAACTCGACCCTGGAGATGTTGTCTGTATTCTATACACTTACCAACTTAAAACGTTGAAAGCGCCTCGATTTCGTACAGAACGTGCAAACGCAATAAAAACAGCTTTAAAACTGCGGGAACAACGACTGTCGCTTAGAATACACAAATTGATCGATCTTGCCAACACTTTTTTTTCGTGCGGCGATCCTTATTTTCCTATAAGTTAAACTGTCCGTGTTCAAGTACTTCTTTCACAAAAGCAAGAAAGCGTTCGGCGTCGGCTCCGTCGACTATCCGGTGATCGAAGGTGAGGGCAAAATAGGCCATTGTCCGGACCGCAATATAATCATCACCGTCCGACGATGTAATGACCTTCGGCCGCTTCTCGATCGTTCCGACACAGAGTATTGCCACCTGCGGCTGATTGATGATCGGCGTACCAAAAAGTCCCCCGAAAACACCAGGATTTGTGATGGTGAATGTGCCGCCTGAAGCTTCATCCGGGCTCAGTTTCTTTGTTCTTGCCCGGTCGGCGAGGTCATTTGCGGCGAGAGCCAAACCCGATAGTGACAACGTGTCGGCTTTCTTGATCACCGGAACTATCAGTCCCCAATCGAGGGCGACAGCCATGCCGAGATTGATATCGGCCTTGTAAACGATGCTGTCGCCGGACACTTGTGCATTTACGATCGGATATTTCCGAATTGAGTTCGTGACCGCCTGGAAAATAAAAGGCATGTACGTCAGCTTAGTGCCGTAGCGTGCTTGAAACTCAGCCTTGTTCTTGTCGCGGAATTTCGCGACGCTTGTCATGTCGATCTCGTAAACGCTCGTTACGTGGGCTGACGTCTGCTTTGAAAATGTCATGTGTTCCGCGATCTTCCTGCGCATGACGGACATTTTCTCGACGCGATCGCCAACCGCCATTGCTGTCGGAGCGGGAACGACAAATGCCGGAGCCGGAGCAATTAAAGGTGCCGGAGAACTGGCAGCCGGTGCTCCCGTGCGAAGCAAATCCTGCGGCCTCAGCGCAGCTCCGGTTTCAATGAACGACATTATGTCGTTCTTAGTGACGCGCCCGCTCATACCGCTGCCATGGATGCGCGAAATGTCGATACCGTGTTCCTTAGCGATGTTGCGGACAAGCGGGCTGGACTTTGTCCGGCGAAGATCATCGATATCAGCGCTGCCGATCTTGCCGCCGTTTCCCCCCGAAGCACCGGCGGCAACCGCCAGAGCGGGCGGCTTAGGCGGCTCTGGCTGGGGAACCTCAACAGTTGCCCTCGTCGTGGCTTGTTGCTGACTGCTTACCGCCTTCTGCCCAGTGCCTACCGAACTTCCGCCTTCTGCTCCGACCAAAGCGACAACGGCTCCTACTTCAACGGTTTCGCCTTCATTAACCTTGATCTCAAGCAGGGTGCCCGCCGCCGGCGATGGGACCTCCGCGTCCACCTTATCCGTCGATAGCTCTAACAACGGCTCGTCCTTTTCGATCTTGTCGCCGACTGATTTGAGCCATTTGGAGACAGTCCCTTCGGTAATCGATTCGCCCATCTGCGGCATCACNNTGCGGATTTCGGATTTCGGATTTTCCGGAGCAGCAGAGGCCGAAGCCGCAGACGCAGTTTTTATTTCTTCAGCAGCGGGTTCTGACTCTTCAACCTTTTGCGGCACGCTTTGACTTGAGACCTCTACAGCCGGACCTGGGGCTTGAGCCTTGGGACTTTCGACTTCCGCGGGCTGTTCACCCGCCTCACCGATCACCGCAACGACCGTTCCGACCTCGACGGTTTCGCCTTCTTGATGTCTTATTTCGAGAAGCACGCCCGCACCG
>DLHV01000173.1:7802-8062 GCA_002483395.1 Chloracidobacterium sp. UBA7659
ATCTGCGGCATTACGACTTCAACGCTCATAGAATCTCCGTTTTGGAATTTATCCGAACCAAAAGAATGTCACTTCAATAGAATACAAGAAATTCGGGCGAAAAAAAAGGAGACGGATTTTCTTGTAATGGGCCAGTTTTGAAAACAATCTGACCATTTTTGCGTGGTCACTATAATTTGGGAGACTGTCCCACTTTGTGTCCCAATTGTGCGGAAAATGGGACGGCTTAACTCTTGCAATTACAAGCGGTTACAGCCATA
>DLHV01000035.1:0-7859 GCA_002483395.1 Chloracidobacterium sp. UBA7659
TCAATTATCTGACTCCGAATCCGACCGAGAAACCTTCATTCGGGATCAGATTGACAGGCGGGAACCGCGAGTTCTTCAATGGCGGGTTCACGGGCAGCGGTACGATAGCGAAAACGGGAATTTTTGCAAATTACACCCGAAAGCAGGGTGATGGCGCCCGGCAGTTTATCAGCTCGAAACTAAACGATATCTCGGCAAAGGTCGTCCAAACGCTCAACGATCAAAACGCTCTTACCTTCAAATTCAGTTATTACGGCGAGGATTCAAATGTCACCTATTCAGGATTAACGGAGGCTGAATTTTTGGCCGATCCGCGGGGAAATATTTTCAGGAACGATTTCTTTTACGGCGACCGCTTTGGTTTTTCGGCATCGCACGCCGCTGTTTTCACGCCGCGCATGAATCTCACGACAAACGTTTACGCAAACCATTTCAAACGGCACTGGTGGCGGCAATCATCGAATTCGGGACAGCGGCCCAATCGTCTGAACGTCGATCCCGATTGTCGAAGCCTGGCCGATTTAAATACGACCTGCGGCAACGAGGGGCGACTTCGCGAATACGAAACCTACGGTATCGAACCTCGATTTGGATATAACTACGATCTCGGAACAGCCTTTCGCGGCGAACTGCAAACGGGTTTTCGACTGCATTGGGAAGTGCAGAACCGTCGTCAGGAAAACGGCGACTTGCCGAACAGCCGCGGCGGCGTTGCGTCGGAGACAAATATTCGCCGAAATTTTGCCTATTCCGGCTACGCGCAAAACCGTTTCGTATTTGGCGATTTCGCTATTACACCGGGCATAAGGCTTGAACGGATCGAAATTGAACGCAAGAATCTGCTCACAACGCCTATCGCTTTTGGCAAAACATCGGTGAGCGCGGTGATTCCAGGCGTCGGCTTCGCGTATTCCGGCTTGCCGAGAACGACCGTTTTTGCCGGCGTTCATCGTGGCTTTTCACCGCCTCGGGCCGAGGACGTAGTTTCAAATACTGGCAGCGTGGTTGAGCTTGACCCTGAAGAGAGTTGGAATTACGAGTTCGGCATTCGGACTAGTCCGCTTCGTGGTCTGCGCTTTGAGGCAACAGCCTTCCGGATGGATTACGAGAACCAGATCGTCCCCGCAAGTCTGGCCGGCGGCGTCGGAGCGACGCTGACGAATGGCGGCGAAACGCTCCAGCAGGGATTTGAGTTCAACGGCCAGATAGATTCAGGTTCGATACTCGAATCGCGACATAATTTCTATCTTCGCACTGCCGTCACGTGGTTGCCGGTTGCTGAATTTCGCGGTGTCCGTTTCAGTTCGGTGACGCCAACGATTGCGATCACCGGTAACCGTTTGCCGTACGTGCCTGAAACCCTGCTTACATCGAGCTTGGGTTACTCGCACCCTAATGGTTTCGACGCGTTCATCGAGAATGTTGTCGTCGGGCGGCAATTCGGCGACCACCTCAATACGGCTGACCCGCCGGCAAACGGCCAACGAGGAGCGATTCCGGCACAGACCTATTGGAACGCTACCGCGAACTTCACGGTCGAGCGTTGGAAAACCACGTTTTTCGTCACGGGAAAGAATATTTTTGACCGGACATTCATCATCGACCGTGCACGGGGTATTTTGCCGTCGAGTCCCAGATTGATTCAGGTCGGCGTGCACGTTCGGTTTTAGTCGTCCCGACTGGAGCGCAACCACCTCTGCTTGCAGATTGCGGCGAAAAAAAAAATGGTTCGAGCCTGTGAACAAGCGAAAGAGCGTTGAGAAATGCTTCTTTCGCCTTCAAACCCCTTGTAAACTCAACAAAACTCACCACTTTCTTCAAACATGATTTCTAACGCGTAATCAGGGTTTTTCCGAACTGTTTCGAACGCGGACGCGTTCGTGCAAGCAGGGATGCTTGCGCTCCAGTCGGCGAAAAAGCAAACTAAAGCTCGAACTCCAAACCCTGATGGAATCTACGACCTACGGACAGCTTATAAGCAAGAATCGAAATTTCCGCAACTTGCTGGCGGGACAGTTTATCTCCGAGCTTGGCAACTGGTTCAATTTTATAGCCAGCTTGGGGCTTGTCCGTGTCGTATCGGAGGCATCACCGATGGCGGCGGGCATACTTTTCGTCTGCCGTTTGCTTCCGTTCTCGCTCTTTTCGCCGATCGCCGGAACATTCGTCGACCGGTTTTCACGCCGACAGGTGATGATAATAACCGATCTGGCCCGTGTCGCAGTTGCCCTGATGTTCCTTCTCGTCACCGATGCGGGCAATCTCTGGATCGCCTATGCTGCAACTGTTCTGCTATCCACCTTCGGTGCGTTCTTCGACGGGGCAAAAAATGCCGCAACACCGAACCTGACCGGTAAAGAAGGCCTGCTCGCCGGAACCGCCCTGATGTTCTCNNGCTGGGCGTCGGCGGTGTTTGGCTACGAGGCGGCATTTATCATTAATGCAGTGTCGTTTCTCGCGTCTGCATACACGGTCTGGCTCATCCCGGAAGAATCCGTCCGAGAACAGGAAACGGTCGAGCGTGCGAATCGCGAATCTTTTTTTTATGAATTAAAAGAGGGCCTCCGCTACACGGTCGAAAACCGTTTTGCCTTGACAATCTTGGTAATGAACGTCATTTGGGCAACCGGCGGCGGGGCAATCAATATCGTTTTCGAACNNGTCTTCTTTGCCGAAAAGGAGCACTGGAACCCCGACGTTGCAGTCGCTTTGCTCTGGACGGCGACCGGCTTCGGCCTGTTTCTCGGTATGATGATCGCCCACCGCACGTCGATCTATCTCGACCGCAGCGGGCGGAATCATGTCTTTATAGGCTGGACGCTGATCATCCACGGTGTACTGTTCGCCGTCGCCGGGTTGATGCCGAATCTTTGGCTGTTTATGGTGTTTACGTTCGTTTCGCGGGCGATCGTCGGCGTCGAATACGCGGTGCAGGAGACGATGTTTCAACGCAGCCTGCCGGATTACATCCGCGGCCGCATATCGACACTCGATCGCGGCGCCGAACTAACGATGTTCGGCCTGTCGAGCTGGATCGCCAGCCTTTTGATCTACGGCATGTCGCCTCAGATTTTGACGATAATCTCAGGACTTCTGGCCGGAACGGCTGGGATAGTTTGGTTTGTCAGACAAGGGAAGTCGAGAGTCAAGAGCGAAAAGTCTTGAGTCATGAGAAGAGGAGTATGGTACGTTAAATTGCGTTGTCGCGTCCCTGAGGTCTCAGCTCCGTTAGGAGCGATCTGATTGTAGAACTTGGGCACCGAGGGTATTTTTAGCCCCGTCGGGGCGGCCTGTAAAGCTCTCTCGTGAAGGTTCAGCAGGACGCTCCTTCGGAGCTCAATTCATTTTATTGTTGCTCGCGACTACAAACAGACTGCTCCTACGGAGCCTGAATCCAAACCAAACTGACGCAATAACCGAGAGAAAGCGATATCTACCCGCACCTTCGACTCTTCACGCTAGCTCTGTGTCATGCAGTTATAACAACCGCTCTCGTCCCTGTTAATTCNNAAAAATGGTGTCCACGCGGCGGATACCGCCGATAACGTTGACGATCTCCTGTGTCGAAACCAACCCGCCCTCGACGTGTGCGATCGCCCATGTTTTCATGTGCGAAGCGGTTCGCAGTGTTTCACCCAGGATCTTTAAATACTGCGATTTTGTTTCGACCGGCCCGCCAAGCTTGCCGTGTCGCGACGCCTCGAAATTTGCCCAGAAGTCGCTTCCACCGCGCAGCCATTCTTCGCGCCAGACGGCCTTGTCCGGAACCGCCGCCCGCCCGCCGCTGCCTGCCGCAGGCAGCCGCAGGAACATCAGGTCGGCGAAGCTTTCGGCGAGAAATTCGTCCGGGCTCTTATTCTGGCAGCTATTGTTTTGGCCGTTATTGATGGCTTCCGGCATTACCATCCACAGNNCCACAGCCGCCGATAGACGTTCGACAGCGGCTGGCGAAGCTCAAGCGTGTCTTCGGTGAACGACAAAACGTAATCGCCGACCGCCATCACCAAACTCGCGGCCATTGCGAACCCGAACGGCGACTGAAGCTTTTCCAGATTCAGCCGGATATTGTCGAACCACCACGAGTCCGTCTCGTTGAACCAATTTCGCAACGCCGGATTTTGCAGCTTGTGCCGCGGTACATAAACGTCTTCGAGCACGGCGTTTACATCTTCGTCGGTCAGCCGTTCGCCGTTGTTCTGGATCGCGGCAAGCGCCCTTGTCCACGCGGACTGCAGCGGGTCGTTAGCCAAAACGCGCGTTTCGCTTCGTTTGAGATACATGCCGAGCGTCGGATTGCTCGTAAACGGGAGAACAGCCGTCTTAAATTGCAGACGTTTCAGAACATTCAGTTCAAAGGCCAGCCAGCTCTTTGGGGTAAATATCGACTGTTTACTCATAGGAACGCAGCAAAATCAAAATTGCTTCCTTGTCGGTTCAGGGACATGTAATTTTCAATCCAAATTATCAATTGTAAATTAGTGATTGACGAATAATTCGCTCTCTCGAATATCAATTAATAATCGACAATTGAGAAATTTCTGTTCAGAGTCTTTACAAAGTCCAGTTTTCACTCGGCTGCGGCGTGCCCTCGCACATCGAATTCAAGGATCGCAAGATTTTCACTTGTCAGAAATGCCTTGACGACTTTCGGATCGAATTCCAGCCCGGCCCATTCGGTCATGTGTGTTTTCGCTTCGGCAAGGGACATTGCTTTTCGTCTGGGCCGGTCGTCGCGGAGCGCGGCGAACGAATCGGCAACACGCAGAATGCGAGCAGCCAACGGGATCTGTTCGCCTTCGAGACAATCCGGGTAGCCGCTGCCGTTCCACCATTCGTGATGCCAGCGGACAAGCAATTGGACGCCGCGTGAAAAACCGCGTTTCGCGGTTTCCTGTTCGCCGATCACGGGATGCCGCTGCATGTCCAACCGCTCGGCGTCGGTAAGGCTGCGGCTCTGTTTTATGTAATCGCGGTTCATCACTACCTCGCCGATGTCATGCAGAAGTGCGGCTTGCTGCATGAAAAACCGGTCGTGCGCGGCGAGGTTAAAGCTCTTGCCTATGGCGTCGGCGATGGCGGCGATCCGCAATCCGTGGGCATGCGTGTAGCCCTCGAAGTCGTCCATCCGGGACGAGATTTCAAGCAGCTTTTCATCGAAATTCGTATCTTTCGCTAAGGTCGGTTCCATGTTGCCGTTACACCCGTAACAGCCATTTTACCATATCTCGGTGAAACGATAATCTTGCAGCCGAATTAATTCTGAATGCTGTTGAGCAGCTTACGGGCCTCGGCATTGTCCGGAGCGATCTCGAGAAAGCGCTTTAGCTCGCCCTCGGCGCGCTTGAGCATATTCATATCGATGAAGAATTCCGCGAGCATCAGCCGTATTTTCGGATTCTTCGGATCGAGCCGTGCCGCCGCCTGCATTTCGCCCTCGGCCTTGTGCCTCTGGTTTTCGTCGTAGGACAGCGCCTTGCCGTAATATACGCGATAAAGCGCGTTATCCGGATTATAGTGGGCGGCTCGGCCCAGAAATGGCACGGCACGCTCATATTCTTCGTCCATAAGCAGGCTCAGCCCCATTTCGAAATTTTCGAGTCCATGCCCGGTTTTTGGATCGGTTTCCTCAGTTTCGGTAATGCCCTGGGCCCGCAGTTTTTCTTTTACCTCAAGTTCTTTTCGCATCTTGAAGTCGTAGTTTTCGCGTGTATCCGACGACTTTAGTGTTTCGTAGGCCTGTTGGACACTCGAGAAGGCGGCTTGTATCCGTGCGAGGGTTTGCGTCGATTCGCGATGAAAACGGTCGGGGTGAAACAGCTTGGCTAATCCGAAATAGGCTTTCTTGACCTCTGGTATACTCACCTTTGGATCGATACCTATGGCGTCATAGTGTGTCTCGGCCTTCTCGATGCGGGCAAGATATTCTTCAAGCGTTATCTCAATAACGGGTGTTTCTGGGACCTTCGTTTCCTGCTCCGGTTCCGGCTCGGTCGCGGCCTCAATCGGAGGGGCGTTTCCGTTCGTCGCCGCCTGGGTTTTTTGAGCCTGCTTTACGAGTGAGACCCTTGCATTGCGGATCGCAGCGATCCGGTTCTCCGAGAATGCCGCATTCCAGTCGCGCCGGAAAATAAGACCGGCCAGCCAAAGGACATACAAAGCGCTCAGCAAGCCCGCTTCGGGCATAGCGGAGAGCTGTTTTAATTGTTCGATCATCAAGCTCTCACCGCCGAATTGCTGCAGCACAAAATATTCGTGGCTTTGCAGGTTTTCGGGAAGACCCCTTTCCGGAACTGCCTCGAAAGACTCATGCACGCTTTTGAACCGATCGGTGACTATCGCCGCCGGTATGCAACGGGCGTAGTCGATAAGCACCTTTTGAAAGTCGATATTGAACACCAGGTCCTCTCGAGGCCTTGCCAGGGGACTGAAAACAAATTCCCCGTCCGGCCACGAGAGAGCGTCGATTACGATCCGCTCGATCTGCAGAATGACAATGTTGTCGATCTCTGCTTTCGGCAAAATCTCCGCACTCGCCAGATTGGCCGCCAATTCGACATCGTTCGAAAATTTGGGCAGGCGTGCAAGACGCTGCGTTTCAGCCTTATTAAGCTCCAAAATGATGCTCAAAAGGCGATGCTCACGCGCGTTTGAAACCCCGTAAACGACCTCGCCATCACGAAAATAAATCACCGACTTTCGCGTCCCATGCGACAAACGCAGCGACCCGCCCAGTTTTGCCTGTCCGATCTCGACCAGCAGTTCTGCAAACGGGTGAATGCGAAAATTTCCCTTAAAATCTAGAGTGTTCTGCGGAGTCATTTAAAATAGGTGGGTCCCGGACGGAGACGTCGAAACTTGAGCCGTCTTACATAATATCAAATTCGCGAAACAAAAAGTAGCGATTTTTGCTCTGTGTCGATTCGTGCACCCCAGGAAGTTTCTGGCCGGATGAACACCGATAAACCAGGTAAGATCAATCGAGATCTTTCCATCCGCGTTCATCAGCGTANNGGCTAAAACTGTTAAGCGTTTGACACGCCACAGGCAAATTGCGAAAGTGTCTTTTGACCAACGCTCGCAGAAGAAAACACGGTTGTAAGGAAGGTCGTTTGGCTAACGAGATCGAAATTCGCGAATGCGTTACATTAGAAGAACTGGCCGCCTGCGTCGATCTACAGCGCGCGGTTTTTGCCTTGCCCGAGATCGAAATTTCGCCCGTTCGCCATTTTGTGGTAACAAAAAACGCCGGNNAATTCTCGGAGCATTCTCCGTCGGTGAACTCGTTGGTTTCGTGCTCAGTGTCCCGGCATTTCTGCGCGACGAAAAGGCTTTTTATTCCCACATGACGGCCGTCCGGGCAGATTTTCAAAGCCACGGCATCGGCGCAAAGCTAAAATGGGCACAGCGGGCCCGATCATTGGAACTGGGCGTGAGATACGTCAAGTGGACATTCGAACCGTGGAAAGCCAGAAACGCGTATTTCAATCTCGAAAAACTCGGCGCGATCGTCTGCGAATACCAGCTGAATTTTTACGGCACGGATTACTCGACGGCGGCAAGTTCGGGTGAAAAGATCGGCCTCGCCAGCGACCGTCTCTTCGCCGAATGGCATCTAACNNTAACAAGCGAAAAGGTTGAAACGCTTGCCGCGGGTGAAAAATACGTCGAAACCCTAGCACCGGTCCGAATTGTCGAGGTGCCGAACGATTGGTTCGCCCTTGTCGAGCAAAGCACCAAAAAAGCATTGTCCGAGCAGGCGCGAATACAAGAAGAGTTTCAATCAGCCTTTGCCGCCCGATTGGTCGGCCGCGGTTTCGTCCGCGATGATCACCATCCGAAGTATTTGCTATATTAGACTG
>DLHV01000035.1:7961-15388 GCA_002483395.1 Chloracidobacterium sp. UBA7659
CAAGACTAAATCGTGACAACTGCTTTTTTTATCGACCCCGACATCCGAAAAGCCCGAACGCTGGCGTCCGAGTTCTATACAGACGACCGTTTCTTCGAGCTTTCAAAAGAAAAGATCTTCGCCCGCACCTGGCAACTCATTGCCGGACCCGAGCTGAATAGCGATCTGACACCGGTCAGGCTTCTGCCCGGCTTTCTCGATGAACCGGTCCTTCTTTCAAACCGCGACGGCGAACTGAATTGCTTTTCAAACGTCTGCACGCATCGCGGCAAGATTCTTGTCAATGAGCCATGCACAGCCAGCCTGATCCGCTGCAGCTATCACGGCCGCCGTTTTTCGCTTGACGGCAAGTTCCTGTCGATGCCCGAATTCGATGGCGTCGAAGATTTCCCGTCCGAAAGCGACAATTTAACGCCCGTCGCGTTCGCCGAACGTGCCGGATTCAGATTCGCGTCGCTCGATCCCGTGGCTCCGTTCGACGATTTTGTAAATGATGCTCGCGGNNACGGTACGGGCAGAAACGCGAGTATGAACGAGCGTGCATCTTCGATCACATCGACCCCGAAGTTCTAAAGCTCGTATCGACCCGCGATTACGAGGTCGACGCCCATTGGGCGCTTTATTGCGAAAATTACCTCGAAGGCTTCCACATCCCGTTCGTTCACCATTCGCTCAACGAGATCGTGGATTACGGCAGCTATTCGACCGAAACGTTTCGTTATTCGAGCTTGCAAACCGGTCTTTCAGGCTTCCCTCCTGGTTTGAGGAGGGGTGGACGCGCTTTGCGAACGGGGTGGTCAAAACCAGGGGATGCCATAGACAACGTCGCCGGCCGCTATCTCTTTATTTTCCCGAACCTGATGTTCAATTTTTACCCGTGGGGAATCTCGGTAAACGTAGTAAAACCCGTTACGCCTTCGAAGTCCGTCGTATCGTTCTTGACCTACGTTTCAGACGAATCGAAACTCGGCGAAGGCGCCGGAGCCGACCTCGACCGCGTCGAGCTTGAGGACGAGGCCGTCGTCGAAAGCGTTCAAAAAGGCATCCACTCGCGTTTCTATTCGCACGGAAGATATTCGCCGGCGCGCGAGCAGGGAACGCATCATTTTCATCGGTTGATTGCGGAATTTATGGATTGAATTCGGGTATAACTTCGGTTATACTATTTGAGCATGAAAACAGCCATATCAGTTCAGGACAAGCTATTTCAACGAGTGGATAAATATGCTAAACGTGAAAATATATCGCGTAGCCAGTTATTTTCCGTTGCCGCAGAAGAATATCTTGATAAACGTGAAGCGGATGACACTACAGCCAACCTAAACGAAGTCTATTCCAAGGAAGATTCATCTGTTGACCCCGTTTTATTTAAGATGGCTCTGATGTCATTACCCAAAGAAGAATGGTAGTCAGACGCGGAGATATATGGTGGGCGGATTTACCCGATCCTGTCGGTTCGAATCCGGGCTATCGGCGACCTGTTCTTGTCATCCAGGATGATGAATTTAACCGAAGTTTGATAAAGACCGTTATCGTCGCCATAATTACTTCAAACACAAGGATTTCCGCAGCCAAAGGAAACGTATCCATAACGCCTGCGCAGAGTGGTTTATCGAAGGATTCGGTCGTGAATGTGTCGCAGTTGTTAACGATCGATAAATTACTTCTGCTCCAGCGTGTCGGGTCGCTTTCGGAAAGGAAAATCGAACAGGTTAGTGATGGTTTGCGCCTTGCCTTGTCATTATGAGTCTTGTAAAGAGTGAACAAAATAGTGCCGAAACGAAGGCTGCGAATCTTCGTGCAGAGATCTACCGGCACAACGATCTGTATTACCAAAAAGCCGAACCGGAGATTTCCGATTACGAATTCGACCAGCTTCTCGAACGATTAAAAGCTCTCGAAGCCGAGCATCCCGAACTTATCACGCCTGACAGCCCGACGCAGCGTATCGGCGGCAAGGCGGATACCCTTCGTCCCTTTACACACACCGTTCCGCTGATGTCGCTGGATAATTCCTATGACCTGGATGAGCTAAAGGCGTTTACCGAACGCTGCGAGAAGCTTGCCGAAGGGCGTTTTCTTGAGTACGTTGCCGAATTGAAGATTGACGGCCTGAGCGTGTCGCTGCATTACGACGGCGGCATTTTGAAGGTCGGCGCGACCCGCGGCGATGGGTCGCGGGGCGATGATATTACGCCGAACGCAAAAACGATCAAAACGATCCCGTTAAAGCTAAAAGCAGATTCGCCCGCACACGCCGAGATCCGCGGCGAGGTTTTTCTCTCGCGGTCGCAATTTCAGAAGATCAACGCTGAACTCGAAATGCTCGGCGAAAAAACGTTCGCAAACCCGCGAAACTGTGCTTCGGGGACGCTGCGAATGCTCGATTCGGCGGTTGTCGCCTCGCGCCGGCTGGACATGTTTCCGTACGACGTTTTTCGCGGCAATCAGAAAATGTTCGCAACGCATCTGGAGAATTTTACATGGCTGAAACAGAACGGTTTTAATGTCAATCCGCACCACACTCTTTGCAAGGATTATGACGAGCTTGTCGCTTTTATTAATGTGATGGAGACGAAACGCGACGGCTTCGATTACGAGATCGACGGCGTTGTCGTAAAGGTCAATTCGACCGCTCTTCAGGATGAATTTGGGGCGACGACAAAAGCCCCGCGATGGGCGATCGCGTATAAATACCCAGCACGGCAATCGACAACCAAACTGCTTGCGATAGGCGTTCAAGTCGGGCGAACAGGCGCTTTGACGCCGGTCGCCCATCTCGAACCCGTACTGCTTGCCGGGACGACCGTCGCTCGAGCTTCGCTGCACAACGAGGACGAGATCAAACGCCTAAATATCAAGATCGGCGACACGGTTTTGATCGAAAAAAGCGGCGAGATCATCCCACAGGTCTTGGGTGTGGTCGAATCGAAACGCGATGGCAGCGAGGCTGAATACGAATTTCCAACAACTTGCCCAGCGTGCGGCTTTGACGCGATTCGCCCCGAAGGCGAGGCCGTCCGTCGCTGCTCAAATCCCGATTGCCCTGCAAAGATCAAGGGGCGGCTCGGCTATTTCGCCTCGCGAAAAGCAATGGATATCGAGGGCTTGGGCGATGTGCTTATCAATACGCTTGTCGATACCGGAATGGTCAAGAATGTCGCCGATCTTTACTCGATAAAGACGGAAGATATCTCGAATCTCGAACGTAAGGGCGAAAAGTCCGCCGCGAAACTGATCGAGCAGATCGACGCCAGCAAAACACACGGCTTGCAGCGTTTGTTATACGGCATCGATATCCGTCACGTCGGCGAGCGGTACGCAAAGATACTCGCCAACCATTTCCGGGACATCGACCGTATCGCCGAAGCCAACATCGATGAACTAGACGACATCCACGAGATCGGCCTTGCCGTCGCCGAAAGCGTGTATGAATGGTTTCGCGACCGGAAGAACGTCGATCTGGTCGCCCGCTTGAAAGCCTTCGGCGTAAAGACCGAAACCGACGCCGCAAGCACCGCCTCATTGGACGAGCGCTTTGTCGGCAAAACCTTCGTGCTGACCGGCAAGCTCGAAAACTACACCCGCGACGAAGCCGCCAAACTAATAGAAGACCGCGGCGGCCGCGTCTCGTCATCCGTCAGCAAAAACACGGACTACGTTGTCGCCGGAAGCGACGCAGGATCGAAGTTGACTAAGGCGGAGGGCCTCGGCGTAAAGGTTCTCACTGAAGATGAATTTAGAAAATTGTTGAACTGAAATGTATGGATTATGTCCCACACAAAATGATTATACAGTTCAACCACTTTGTACGTGGCGAACAACTTGATTGCGACTTCAAAGTTACTTTCCATTATCTCTAACAGCAGGTCCCATGGTAATGAAAGCCCTAAGGATAATTCACGGTAGATTGACTCTCGCCGACATTCCGCCGCCACGAAGCGGCACCGAAGCGTTGATCCGTGTTGTCCGCTCCGGCATCTGCAATACCGATCTTGAAATAATTCGCGGTTACGCCGATTTCAGAGGCACTATCGGGCACGAGTTCGTCGGTGTCGTCGAAACTGCGATCGATCGCGCCGATTTGGTTGGAAAACGAGTCGTCGGCGAGATAAACGCCGGCTGCGGCGTTTGCAAACTCTGTCTGTCCGGCGACACCCGACATTGCCCGCAACGAACGGTTCTCGGCATCCATGGCCGCGACGGCTGTCACGCCGAATTTCTCACGCTGCCATCGCAAAATCTTCTAGAAGTGCCCGCGAATGTGTCAGATAACGAAGCCGTTTTCGTCGAACCACTGGCCGCCGCCTCCGGAATTACAGAGCAGGTCGAGATCGGCCCGGACGCGAGCGTTGCCGTCATCGGCGATGGAAAACTCGGCCTTCTCTGTGCAATGGCCATCGGCCTAAAATCGAAAAACGTCACGCTCGTCGGCAGGCACAGATCGAAACTCGATATCGCCGAATCCGCCGGTATCAAAGGCATTCTCTCGCCGGACGCGGACAAGTTGGGCCGCGAATTCGACATCGTTGTCGAAGCAAGCGGTTCGGAATCGGGTTTCGAAACCGCCCTCGATCTTGTAAAGCCTCGAGGCAAGATTGTGCTCAAATCGACCTTTCACGGAACACCCACGTGGCAGGCCTCGCGCGTCGTCGTCGATGAAATAACGGTCATCGGCTCACGCTGCGGCCGCTTCGCACTGGCACTCGAGCTTTTGGCCGACAAAAAAGTGAATGTCGAAAGTCTGATAAGCGAAGAATTCTCGCTCGCCGACGGCATAAAAGCCATCGACCGGGCATCCCAAAAAGGTGTTCTCAAAGTTCTGCTGACGATGAATTCCTAACTTATTTCTTCCTTTGCGTCCTTTGCGTGAAATGGCTCCGCCCGTCGCTTGTATCAAAAAAATTTCGGACAAAAGCACCGATTTGGTATAATTTAGACATATAAATATGGGTTGTCCGAATCTCATGTTTTTGAGGAGCAGCAATTATGTCCCAATTTAAGCAAAATTTTCGTTCGCCGATCCTGGCCGCGCGGTTATTGATCGGGTCAATGACGATCGCCGTATTTTCAGTCGCCGCGATTGCCCAGACGCCCGCAAACGACGGGCTGCAGCGAGCCGTAAACATTTCGCCCGAACAGATCTCCGCTTCATTTGCCGCAGTCGCCAAAGCTGTCGCGCCCGCCGTTGTCAGCATCGACACAAAAGGGAAAATGCCGGAGTTTACGACTAAGGGTGACGTAAAACCCGGCGATTCGGACGATGTGCTCGATTTTTTCCGCCGCCAGCTTCCGCGTCGCCCTTCCTATTCGGTCGGCAGCGGGTTCATCGTCGATAAACGCGGCTATATCCTTACGAACAAGCACGTTATCGAGGATGCGGTACGGATCACGATCAAGCTCGATTCCGGCGAAGAACTCATCGCAAAAGTGGTCGGCGACGATGAATTGACCGATCTCGCAGTCCTCAAAGTTGAGGCAGGTAAAGATCTTCCCTTCGTAAAGCTTGGAGATTCTAGCCGTTCTGAGGTGGGCGACTGGGTTTTGGCGATCGGTTCGCCGTTTGGCCTGTCGCGGTCGGTTACGGCTGGCATCATTTCGCAAATGAATCGCGAAACGCCAAGCACCACCGTTTTTCAACGCTTTATCCAGACCGATGCAGCTATCAACCGCGGCAATTCCGGCGGCCCGCTCGTAAATATGAAAGGCGAAGTGATCGGCATCAATTCACAGATCGCTACTTCAAACGGTGATTCCAACGGCGTCGGTTTTGCGTTTCCATCGACAGAGGCCGCCGTTGTTTTCGATCAGATATTAAAGAACGGAAAGGTCCGCCGCGGTTTTCTCGGGGTCAGCCTCGAATCGGTAAAACCAGAATTTGCAAAGGTTTATGGAATAAAGGACGCCAGAGGAGCGATTGTCCTTGATGTTAACGATCCGAAAAGCGCCGCCGGTGTTGCAGGCCTGAAATCCGGTGATATCATTGTGGAATTCGACGGCAAACCGGTTGACAGCGCTCAGGACCTTATCGCAAAAGTTTCGGCAACATCCCCTGACAAATCCGTCAACCTCAGCTATTTGCGCGAAGTTGGTTCCAGTGTCGAACGCAAATCGGCCACGCTAAAACTTGGCGAGCGCGTTACTCAGGCCAGGACCGCGGACGATCCGACGCCCGTAAAACTTCCGCTAAACCGCGTTAATGAGGACATCAAACCGTTTGGCCTGACGCTGACGGAGATCACGCCCGATTTGGCAACGCTTTATAAGCTCGAAGGCCAAAAAGGTGTGCTGGTAAAGGCGATAAATCCGGAAAGCTATATCGCCGACGTTAAATTGTCGAACGGTGTCGAAGCTCTCGGCGAAGGCGACCTCATACAGCGGATAAACCGCGTGCCGGTGACCGATGTCAAATCATTCACCGCCATGGTAAATAAACTAAAACCCGGCGACCCGGTCGTGTTACAGATCCTCACATTCAACCCGCGCGACCGCGTGGCGCAGGTCAGAATAGTTCAGTTCTCGGTACAATAAACTCATAGTCCCAAGTCCAAGGTCCCAAGTCATCGGAACGGACTCCGAGGCTTGGGACTTCGGACTTCTTGCTTTAGACTTGAGACTTTGGGACCTGAGACTTGGGACTTATAATAATATGGCTAAAGCAAAAGAAGCAAAGATAAAAAAATCATCGAAATCATCAACCAAAACCTATCATAATTTTATCGGCGGCGAGTGGGTAAAAAGCTCGTCCGGCGAATGGTTTGATAACTTAAATCCTGCCGACACAACAGATGTCGTCGGCCGTTTTCCAAAATCGAACGCTGACGACGTGAACTTAGCGGTGGAAGCAGCTAAAAATGCGGCGACAAAATGGAGGCGGACACCTGCGCCGAAACGTGCCGAATTGCTATTCAAACTGGGTGAGATCCTGCGCGAAAACAAGGACGAATTCACCCGCCAGATGACCCGTGAGATGGGCAAGGTTCTGAAAGAGGCGGGCGGCNNCAGGAAGCGATCGACTGCACATATTACACAGCAGGCGAAGGCCGTCGACTTCACGGCTTTACGACACCGGCGGAAATGCCGAACAAATTCGCGATGTGCGTCCGCCAGCCGGTCGGCATTTGCGGGCTCATCACTCCATTCAATTTCCCGATGGCGATCCCGTCGTGGAAGCTGATTCCCGCACTCGTCTGCGGCAACACGGTCGTTATCAAATCCGGCGAGGATGTGCCGCTTTCGACCATAAATCTCGTCAAGGCGTGTGAAAAAGCCGGAATTCCGAAGGGCGTCGTCAACGTAATAAACGGCCATGGCGAAGATGTGGGCCCGGCGCTCGTCGGCCACAAGGACATCCGCCTGATCTCGTTTACGGGCTCGACAAATACCGGCCGCATCATCGCCGAAGCCTGTGCCCGCGACAACAAGAT
>DLHV01000035.1:15447-15779 GCA_002483395.1 Chloracidobacterium sp. UBA7659
CGGGCAGCGCTGCACGGCCTCGTCGCGGCTTGTCGTTCACAAAAAAGTTTATAAGAAATTCTGCGAGAAGCTGGTCGAGAAAGCCAAAGGCCTTCGCGTCGGCAACGGCCTCGACCCGAAAACCGAGGTCGGCCCTGTCATTCACGAAGACGCGATGCAGAAGATCCTCGGCTATGTTCATATCGGGAAAAACCAGGACAAAGCGACGCTCGCGTGCGGCGGAACCCAGCTCACGAAGGGCGATTACAAAAAGGGTTGGTTCGTTGAACCGACCGTTTTTACGGACGTACAGCCGGGCATGCGGATCGAGCAGGAAGAGATATTCGGCCCCG
>DLHV01000035.1:15812-20708 GCA_002483395.1 Chloracidobacterium sp. UBA7659
ACACACAGGACGTCAACCAGTCGTTCTACGCGATGCAGGAACTCTACACTGGCATCTGCTACGTCAACTCCGCTACCATCGGCGCCGAGGTCCACCTGCCGTTCGGCGGAACAAAAGGAACCGGCAACGGCCACCGCGAAGCCGGCACCCAAGTCCTCGACATCTTCAGCGAATGGAAATCGTTATATATCGATTACAGCGGCAAGCTCCAAAAAGCGCAGATCGATGCGGTTGAGATTTAGAAATGTTCCCGAATTTCAACGAAAATGGCGATTTACCAGTCGGCATTTATGTATCGACTCTTGAGCAGGTTGTTGAGCATTTTGGGACACAGAATTTGAGGCGGCGGGGAATTGCACGCCGTTTGGTTAGAATATATAATTTGGCCGCTGGAACAGGAGAGTTAAAACGATTCGTAATCTTTGGCTCCTTTATCACGGACAAAGTTGTGCCGAATGATATTGATATTTTTCTGCTGATGAACGATTCGTTTGATCCGAGTGCTGTGACGGGCGAAGCTTCCGTAATTTTCAGTAATTTGGCGGCACAAGAGTACGAAGGAGCAAGTATTTTCTGGTTGAGGAGTTTTGCGGCGATAGGCGGTGAGCAATCGGCCGTGGAAGATTGGCAATACAAACGCGATGATACGAGGCGCGGAATAGTTGAGGTGGTTGGACATGATTCACAATGACATCGAATTAAACGGAACTCTCAATCGCATTGAACGATTTCGAAAGCAGGTTCTTCACCTCCGCAAGGTTGAAACCAACCCGAAGGTTTATGAGTTATCCGCGGGGGGATTTGTTTCCGAAATTGCCAGAATGAATTTTGAGGTTAATGAGTATATATCACTTCATCCGAATCGATTTAGGGAAGAAACTGATCTCATCGCAGCATAAACCCGCCGATAGGGATAAGCTGGCGCTCAAGTCCTCGACATCTTCAGAGATTGCGATTTTGACGATGATCGCCGAGAGTTGATGTATAATGTTCGCATGAAAATCGAGGTAACAGAACAAGGAGTAATAATTCCGAAAAGTCTTTTTGAAGGCGTAAAGGAAGTGGATGTTCGCAAAGAGGAAGACCGTATTGTTGTAGTCCCGGTACCCGTAGATGATCCGATCTTCAGCATCGGAAAGAATCCGGTCAAGGGCGGCATACCGGATGCGTCATCGAATCTTGATCATTACCTTTACACTGGCAAATGAAGAGACTTTTCGTTGACGCCAGCTATTGGATCGCCCTTGAATTGGACGACGATCAGAATCACGATTCGGCTCAGTCTCATTGGAATTCACTCGACCTAGCCAACACTCATCTTGTTACGACAACCTATGTTTTGGACGAAGCTGTAACGTTTCTGAATAGTCGGAACGCCCACCGCAATGCCGTTCAGTTAGGCGAAAGTATACTATTAAGCCCGCGGATTGAGCTGATCCATGTGGGTGAAGATCTGTTTTTCGAGGGGTGGAAATCGTTTAAGAAATACAGTGATAAAAGGTTCTCATTGACCGACTGCATTTCGTTTTCAGTGATGAGCAGTCATGATCTTCATACCGCATTATCATTTGACCGCGATTTTGGTCAGGTCGGCTTCGTGACCGAGCCTTCGTAAGAAGCAATACAGTCGCTATCTGAGTCAGAATCGGTAGCGGCCGGGTTCTTGGGTGGGATGAACAAATTCATCACAGCGATAAAAGCCCTTGACTTTGATCTGGTCGAACCATTGGTAAGAAGGGACCCAAAATGGCTCGCATGGTCCGAGCCTTCCGGCAAGAACGCACTGCATTATCTTTGCGGAGTCGGGCCGTCGGACGATCCGCAGAAAGCCGACGATGCATTAAAGATCCTCAAGTTCTTATTGAAGGGCGGCATGGATATCAATTCCGTCCACAAAATCCCCGACAAGAACTGCGATTTTCCCGCCACGCCTCTCTGGTATGCATATACTCGCGGGCGGAACGAAGAGCTCTACAAATACCTGCTGAAAAACGGAGCGGACCCGAGGAATTGCATGTGGGCGATCGCCTGGTACGACGATGTCGCGGCGGCAAAGCTCTGGCTCAAACACGGAGCAAAGATCGACGAGCGGCCGAGTTTGAACGACCTTTTCCTCGGTTCGTTTCAGTGGAAAAAATACAAATTCGCCCTCTGGCTCCTCGATCAGGGTGCTGACATAAACGCCTCCGACCAAAACGGCAATACAGCTCTCATGCTCGCCATAAAACGAAAGGACGAAGCCGCCATCAAATGGCTCATCACCCGCAGAGCCAACCCCGAAAAACTCAACAACGACGGCCTCTCCGCCCGTACGGTAGCCCAAACAAAAGGCCCTAAACGGCTGCTGGATCTTCTTTAATGTCCTAGGGCTCTCCATCCTGTTTTAACTCCCCTCCTGGTTTGAGGAGGGGTGNNGTTTCGCTGACGGGGTGGTGGGAGGCCGCCTTCTGATCGAACACCGCCGTCAACTCTCCCGTCACTACTCCCTATAAATGCCATCATTAAAGAAGTGAGCGGGCATTTTGGGGAATTTAGTTCGCGAGGTTCGAAAGAGGAGATGATGAACTCGCAGTTTCTCCTTGCGCTAGATTTTTCAAAAGGGAGCTAAACTCGATTAACCTTTCCGATTTGATGACTAATCCAAGATTATTTGGGATTCGTGAAATTGCGATGGGCCTTGAAACACTGGGAATATCCTTAATCACTATGTCGCCCGTTGCCGTGTGTTGTGGCCCAGCATAGAGGACTCCCAGCAAGTTAATTCTTGTTCCAATTGTTAGCGCTGAGCTTCTTCGGGCAAAGCTTTTCGGCCGCGATAATCCATATTGGGATGGGTCGCCGTGATTCCTCGGCGAAAGACCGGCATATTGTTCACATTGTCCCATATACCGTTTGGATATCCGATCATCACAACGTCCTCGATCGCCGTTAGATCGTTGGCAATTTCAGGGGTTAGCAACAAATCGTCACCTAAAGGTATAAAAAAGAGGTTTTGTCCTTTGGATGCTGACCACTTTACCAAAGGAGCGATTGGCATGACGCAAAGGTCGACTTCGGAATCGGGATGCATGATCCATGCTTTTTCGAAATTGCTTAAATCAAATCTAGTATGTGAAGTCGGAACCATGTCGGGACTGGGCGACAAGTGAATGTGAAATCGACCTGCCGTACTTCCGCTAATTACGTGTTTATTTGTGACAATACAAGGAATGAAGCTATTGTTATCCTGACAAAAGCGATAAAGCCGGTTCCGGTGGATGTTCCCTCGGTCGTGTCGCATTCTATCCGGACGGTGGTATAAGCAAGCTGCTCCGAAAATGAAAGCTGTAGTGGCATTCCTTTATTCCTATCATCTGCACGCGTGATCAGATCGTACTAAAAAGGATTCTACTTTCATCTTTAATTACATATCAAACAATGACGGTTGTTGTTTGGTCTCCGGCCTTGATTCTTTCGGAGTTGGAGCAGCCTTTTCTTTTGGAGCGGGTTCCGGGCCTTCGAATTTTGGCGTTCTTCGTTTGGGCTGCGGGATCCCTGCGGGGCGAAGAGCTGTGGCGGGCAGATTTTCAGCCGTCGCGACGGGACTTTTGTGATCCGCCTGCGTCGTTCCCACCGATAAATCGCTATTAGCGAACGCCCCTACGGGGCTGGAAGCGGGATTCGTCTCCGTTCTTCGTCCGGGAACCGGACGGTGTGTTAATAGCCCACCGATTGATCGGTGGGTAAGGATGGAGCAATGGTCGAAGTCCCGTAGGGACGGCTGAACATGCGGTTCAATCAAACACGAAACGCGCGTCGTATTCGATAAAATGGCGATCGAGAAACGAGATGTATTCCGTTTTGAAATCTTTGGCCCTATGATGCTCGGCCTGGTCATTTATATATTTAACCGTTCTTTCGACCTCGCTGATGCCTATGGAGAACGCGCCGTAACCTTCCTGCCATTCGAATAGCTGATGTTCAACAAATGTGTCATGCACCCATTTTGATGAACCGCCTTTTATCAATTGCATCGCCTTCGAAATATTCAATGTTTTTGGCATGGAGAGAAGCAGATGGACATGATCTTCAATACCTCCGGCAGAGATCAGCTTCATTTTGTTTTCACGGGCGATGCCGCCAATGTATGGGAATAATCGTGACTGCAGTTCGGGAGTGATCATCCGGCGGCGCTCCTTTGTGCTGAAGACACAATGTATCAATTGGCTAACATGCGAATGGGACATTTGGTTTTTCTCCTTGTGGTTTTTGTGATGTTTTTAATGACATTTCAGCCGTCCCTGCGGGACTTCAATGCATTATTGCATAAAACCCACCGATGAATCGGCGGGCTATTAACGGGCGTCCCTGCCGGGACTTCGGCGGATTATCGCGCAACTATTAACGATTCGTCCGTGCCTTACCCGGCGATGAATCGGTGGGCTATTAACGATCGTCCCTCCGGGACTTCGCCGGACGGTTTCGTATGAAAAACACGACGGCAAATGGCTCATCATACACGAACACTGGTCGCTGCCCGTCGATATGAAAACAATGAAAGGACTGACCGACCTTAGACCGTAATTTTCCAATAACCTCAAGAATCAAGAACGGCGGCGGACGCATCCGCCGTCTTTCCATTTTTCGCGTATTTCCCAAATACAGCCGGGTCGGCTAATTCCGAACTTGAGCCAAAGCCGCGGTGTTCGTATCTTAGAAGGGCGCCGTCGGAGCGGTATTGATACCAGACGCGGAGCTTTCCGTTTTCGTATCTCGATTCGACAAAACGTTCTTTGCCGTAATCGTCTATGACAAGTTCCATGCGGTCGAACGGGTTTGGCGGGGCGGCGTTGTCCTGGGCTCCCCTCTTTACGAAGGAGGGGTGGCCGCCGCTTTGGGCGGTCGGGGTGGTTCTCT
>DLHV01000035.1:20746-32370 GCA_002483395.1 Chloracidobacterium sp. UBA7659
CCTCCTTCGTAAGGAGGGGAGCTGAGGAACCCGGTCGCTACCGCTCCGACTCCAGCTTCTAAAAAAATGCTCGTGGCAACGCGCAATCTATGCTACAATGTTTCATCAGGCGAAGTGTCCGAGCGATTTTTGAAAATTGATTACCGGAAGGGCTGAGAGATAAGGGGGGCAAATTCCGATCTAAAGTGCCTCATCTTGTCCCACGCGGCGAAAAGATGCCGGATCGTGTAACACCTGTATTTGCAATAGCTTAGCTTTTTTTGGCAAGTGCGGAAAGTTTTTTCATAAAATCCGAGACAAAATGGCGTAAGTCTAATGACAGCTATTAGATGCGTGTCCCAGAGAGGCCGGGACAAGCCCGGGACAAGCTGGGACAAAATCGCTGACAAGAGCATCCGTGCTCCGTCCGACAAAACGCATTTATGGCATTTCGGTTAATCACAAAAACAATTTATAATCTCCCATAATCAAAGTTTTTGTTATATCAATAAAATATCAGGAGCCATCGAATGAAGATCGGATTACCGAAGGAAATCAAAGATAATGAATATCGTGTCGGACTAACGCCGGCGGGTGTTCACGCATTGGTTGGGGCCGGGCATACGCTGCATGTGCAGAAGTCGGCCGGCGAAGGGTCGGGGTTTACGGACGATCAGTACCTAAAGGCTGGTGCGACGATACTCGACACAGCCGATGAAATTTGGCAGGCGGGCGACATGATCGTCAAGGTCAAAGAGCCGGTCGCACCCGAATATCCGCGGATGCGTGAGAATCAATTGCTGTTTACCTATCTGCACCTTGCACCTGAACTTGAGCTGACCAAGCAGATGCTTGACCGCAAGGTAACAGGCGTTGCGTATGAAACCATCACCGACAAACAGGGCCGCCTGCCGCTTTTGACGCCGATGTCGGAAGTCGCCGGCCGGATGTCAGTACAGGTCGGTGCGACCTACCTCGAAAAAATGAACGGCGGCCGCGGTATTTTGCTCGGTGGTGTTCCGGGCGTTCCTTCGGCGAACGTTGTCATCATCGGCGGCGGTATCGTCGGTACGGAAGCCGCCAAAATGGCTGTCGGTTTGGGTGCAAAGGTTACGATCATCGACCGCAATCTCGACCGTCTCCGTCAGCTTGACGATATTTTTCTGTCGAAAGTTCAAACACTCGCATCGTCGCGTTACGCTATCGAGGAAGCAATTTCGCATGCCGATCTCGTCATCGGTGCGGTGCTCGTTGTCGGCGCGGCTGCCCCGAAGCTCGTCACCCGCGACATGCTGCATCTTGTTCCGAACGGGGCCGTGCTCGTCGATGTCGCCGTCGATCAGGGCGGATGCTTCGAAACAACCCATGCCACAACGCACTCCAACCCGACTTATTACGAAGAAGGCGTGCTCCACTATTGCGTTGCGAACATGCCGGGAGCCGTGCCGCGTACATCGACGTTTGCACTGACCAACGCGACGCTGCCATACGCTCTCGATCTTGCAAACAAAGGATTTGAAGCAGCGATCAGCGACGACGCAGGCCTTGCCGAAGGCGTTAACACATACGCCGGCAAACTGACCTACGAGGCGGTCGCCACCTCGCAAAATCTCGAATATACTCCGCTCGACACTCTGCTCGATCTGAAGTCGGCATCGGCGGGGTAGTCTGAACCGGGAGCGGCTGGGTTCTTCACTCGCGACAGCTGAATTACCGCGAAAAGACGCGAAAGTAAATGATTGATTTCGAGTCTTTTTGTGCCTTTCGCGGGTCTTTTTCTTATGTTCGCCAGAGGTCAATTTAACCACAGGCTGGCCAAAAACCGTGATATAATCTACCCAAAAAAACGCGTAACACGAAAAGAAGGCAATATTTCTGTTGCTTTAGCGTCGATACTTTTAACGACGCGAAGTCTTGAATCGGAATATGGAGCCCGAACATTTTGAAAAAGTGAAGTCCCTGCTGTCGTCGGCTCTTTCCAGGCCGCCGCACGAGCGCGATGCTTTTCTGGCCTACGCTTGCGGCGGAGATCCCGCGTTGCGCCGCGAAGTCGATTATTACCTCAATAACGGCGAGAAAACCGAGCAGTTTTTCTATGGGGGCGAAACTGTCCGGATCACAAACCCGTCGGCGGGCGATTCGATGTCCGATGCCGACTCGATAAGGGATACGGTTTCCTTCGAATTGCCCGCCGATCTCACCGATCCGAGGATCGGGAAGACTTTTGGCAAATACATAATTCAAAAAAGGCTAGCCGAAGGCGGAATGGGCATCGTTTATGTGGCCGTCGATACTCAGCTTGGACGCGAAGTGGCGCTTAAGGTCCTGCCCGAGTTTTTCTCACACGATCATGAGAGGCTCCAACGTTTTCAGCGTGAAGCCCGAGCGACTTCGCTGTTGAATCACCCAAACATCGTAACCGTTTTTGAGATCGGGCAAATGGACGGCTGCGAGTTCATCGTTACCGAATATGTCGAGGGCGAAACGCTGCGCGAAAAGATGACCCGTGCCGCGATTCCTTTTGTTGAAATGTTAAAGGTCGCATCGCAGGTTGCCGGGGCACTCGCCGCCGCCCATAAAGCGGGGATCGTGCATCGCGACATTAAACCGGAAAACGTCATGCTGCGACCGGATGGATATGTAAAAGTGCTCGATTTCGGGCTGGCTAAGCTGTCCGACGCAACCCGCAAATCGATTTCCGGCGACATTCCTGTTTCGCAACGCAGCTTCAAGCACACCATGCCCGGAACGATCATGGGCACGGCTGCTTATATGTCGCCCGAACAGGCTGAAGGAGGCCAGGTCGACGCCCGGACGGATATTTGGGGGCTTGGCGTACTCCTTTACGAAATGGCTGCCGGGAAACTGCCTTTCGACGGCCCGACCGCGAGCCACATGATCGTTGCTATACTCGAACAGGCCCACGATCCGATTGAACACATTTCGCCCGATCTTCAGCGGATCATCTCGACGGCTCTTCAAAAAGATAAGGCTTTGCGGTACCAGACGGCCGAAGCCATGTCGGCTGCTTTGGACGAGCTAAAGTACAAACTCGGCTACGTAAGCGACCAGAATATTGCAGGCCCGAAGACAACAGACATACCGATCGCTCCCGTTCGTCCGAGCCCATACCGCAAATTGCTTTGGCTTGTTCCGGCCGCTTTTCTCGTGTTGGCGGCTTTTACGGTCGGGATTTATGCTGTCGTGATATGGTTCTTAAACTCCCCATCGCGGGTAGATTCGAATAAACCGGCAGTGAACAGCGCAACGCCAGTTCCGACAAGGACGATCGAGCCGACGCCGACTATCGAGGCGTCGCCGACCCCGGTTGTCGTCTATGTCGCCCCGACGCCGGTGCCGACGGTCAACCCGGTTGAGGAGAAGCCGCAGCCAACACCGCAAAGGCAGCAGCCACAAGTTGCACCGACTCCGCCTCGCCCGGTAAAAACACCACAGCCCGAGGCAAAGAGAACTCCAAAACCGAGGCCGAAGCCGTCGCAGGACCCGAATTGCGTGTTTACGAATAGCTGTCATTAGCGAAAAGTTTCGCGGTGTTTGAAGGCAAAAAAGTGTTGCTGAACGTGTCATGTAATTGAGTTGCCGAGTAAGCTACAAGAGAATTTCGAATATGCCGTATTCTCGCAAGATCTCAATGTTAATCGCCACGGTTGTGATCGCCGCCGGGCTGTTTCTGTGCAATTCCTATTTTGAGGTGAGCGCTCAAGCCCGCCTGACTTACCCAGAGATCAATACGGCACTGCAGACGAAGTTCCCTTTGAAGGAACCTGTCAAGGATTTCAAGAACAAAGCTGAGTTGATAAGTTGGCTAATCGTCAAGATCCGGGAGCGCAAGGTGGACAAGCCTTTGACCAGGGACCGCGAAGACGATCTCCGGCAAGCCGGAGCGACGGACGAGCTGATCGCGGCCATCAAGGCCAATTCCCCCGCTTTGGCGACGCCGACGCCGACGCCACGCGACATCGTCGTCGATCTGGGCGATCTGGCGGGACGCGCGGTTAATTTGGTAAAGCCCGAATACACACCCGAAGCCCGAAAGGCCGGAACAGCCGGCGAGGTCAAGCTTGGCTTGGAGCTTGACGAAGAAGGCCGGGTTACATCCGTTACGCCGCTTGCCGGTTTACCTAACGGTTTGACCGAGCGGGCGGCGGCGGCGGCTCGGCAATCGACATTCACACCGGCCCGCATCGATGGCAAACCGGCCCGCGGCTCGGGCGTTCTTAGATACAACTTCAAGATCAATCTGATAAATGTTGCCGCAGCCATGGCCGCCGCCGACGATCTTAGAAACAAGACCGAATGCGACCGTGCAATTATTGAATACACTAAAGTTATCGATGTAGATGCCAAACACCCAAAGGCATATTTCGGCCGCGGAATGTGCTATTTGATGAGAGCGGATTACGACCGTGCGGCCACAGATCTCGATTCTGCTGTATCATTGAATCCGTCGGACGCCGAGGCCTACCTCTTCCTCGCCATCGCCAGCGATTTCAAGGGTGATCCGGCCGCGGCGGGAAACTTTTATGGCAAGGCGATCAGCCTGAAGCCCGAACTCGACAAACGGGACGTGACCGAATGCCTGTTTATTGAAAGGCGAAGAATGACCGAGGACGAAGCACGTGCCATTGCGAACGGCATTATTGACGCCTGCAATCACGGCTTACGAGCCGCTCCGGATTTTCTTACCAGCTTGATCTATGTCAAGCGTGGAATCGGCCACCGGCTAAGGTCTGATTACGATAAGGCCATTGCCGACTTCGAAACCGCCCGAAAGCTGAATCCGCGGTTTACGGCGGTTCAAGGTCACCTTCACAGCGCCTACAACAGCAGGGGACTCTTGAATTTCAACAAAAAGGACTACAAGGCGGCGTTTAGCGATATTACGACGGCCATCAATCTAAAACCCCAAAGCGCAACGCCGTATATAAACCGCTGTGTTGTCTATTTATATGCATGGAAAGATTTTGACCACGCGATCGATGACTGCAGCACGGCAATACGGCTGACAAATAAGTCATCGATGGCATACAACCATAGGGGGTACGCTTACGAACTGAAAAATAACATAGACGCGGCCATTGCCGACTATAAAAGAGCTCTCGACATTGACCCGCGCAACCAGACCGCACAAACGAACCTGAACAGGGTTCAGCGACCCAGCCTGAAGTATTGATGGTTTGTCTAGTTCTGAGCATTTATTGAACTGGGGATTTGGCGTATCGAGCGAATGTGCATGGATCTGGCGAGAAAATTGCCTTTTCTTATCCGCTCAGATCCGCCGAATCGGCCTGATTCGCGTTCAAAAATCATCGTAACCGGAATCGCTTGCCAACCCAGCGCCCGAAAACATACACTAAATAGTTTCTTTAGCGTATGTACGAATTCGCGGTAACACCAGCCGTGACGCAACTTCGGCGTCCGGGCGTCATCATCACCGAAGTCACACCGGACAGTCTCGGCGCCGAGCTTGAGCTGGCACCCAATGACCGAATCATCCGCGTCAATGGCCGCAACGTGCGCGACTATCTGGATTTTCGGTTTCAAACCGCCGGTGAGACCGAGCTGACGTTTAAGGTCAAAAAGCCAAACGGCGAAACTCTTGAAATCGAATTCGACCGTGACGAAGGCGAAGATTTCGGGTTGATGTTCGAGCAGATCGTCCCGCGGCAATGCGCCAACGAGTGCATCTTCTGCTTCTGTAAAGGAAATCCGGCGGACGCCCGGCCGTCGCTGTTCGTTCGCGACGAGGACATACGCCTTTCATTTCTGTACGGCAATTACACAACCCTCAGCTCGATCACCGATGACGAGATGAAGCGGATCATCGAACAGCGCCTGTCTCCGCAGTATGTTTCCGTCCACGCTACCGATGTGAAAACGCGTGCCTATCTTCTGGGCGGCGATGAAAGCCGGGCCGACATATCGGGCAAACTAAAAACCTTGCTCGAAAACGACATAGAGATTCACGCCCAGGTCGTTCTTTGTCCAACGATCAACGACGGCGCCCAGTTGGAAAAAACGCTCCGCGATCTGGCCGCGCATTATCCAAAAGTGGTCAGCACGGCCGTCGTCCCGGTCGCCTTGACCCGTTACAACACCGACGACCGCCTGACCCGCGTCACACCGGAATTCTGCCAACGCACCATCCACGAGGTCGAAAAACTGCAAAGAGAATTTCGCAAAACACTCGGCGTGACCTTTGCGTTCTTAGGCGACGAGATCTACGTCAAAGCCGGTATGGACGTCCCGAGCCGCCGCCATTACGGCAACTACCCGCAGATCGAAGACGGAGTAGGAATGATCCGCTCGTTCCTGAGTGCGTTTGAAAAGCTTTTGAGCCGAAAGGCAGAACCGCCTGCGTTAGCGGGTGGTGGAGCATTAACAAACCGCAAGATGAGTGTCCGTACACATTCGGCCGCGATGGTTCCGCAACGATTCGAGAATCTCGACTTTCGACCACCCGCTAACGCGGGCGGTTCCGCCTTATTCGGCACTATCCTGACAGGCGAAATGTTCGCCCAGATCCTCGCCGCGCAGATCGAAAAATACAACCGCGCAACCGGAGCCAGGCTAAAAGTGATCGCCGTCCCAAACACATATTTCGGCGGCGATGTTTCGGTTGCCGGTCTGCTCACCGCTCAGGACTTCCTTGCGGTAAAAGGCCAGATAGTCGGCGATTTTGTAATAATTCCAAAGAGCACGATCAAATCCGACGAACCGATCTTCCTCGACGGAATGTCTTACGACACTCTCAAACAAAAATTCGACGTGCCGATCTACGATCTCGACACGCCGGGCTTGATCAAATTCCTATCAGCACCAGTTGTGTGAGCGGGTGGTCGAGACTGCCAGTGAACAAAAACGCAGAAACACTTCCGGTAGCTACGGCATGTTCTTTACCGGCCGGATAAGACACACTCCCTACCGGTCGTGTTTCTGCCCATGTTGGCAAAGCTGCGGCATCAACTTCGCTTGAAGTTATAGACGATCACGCCTGTAACCTTTACCGGAACTTCAGAGAGATATGTCGGGCTGAATTTTGCACTCCACGCTGCTTTCTCGGCCGCACTTCTCAGCAAAGGATGTCCGTTTATCGCTTTCGACGAGATCACCTTTCCCGTTTCGTCGATCGTTATCTGAACACTGACCGCGCCTTCCGCACCGACCATTTGTGCGGGCTTAGGATATGGCGGTGGCGGTAGGGATTTTGCCTGGCCATTGATGACTCCTTTGGAAATCATGGGCGGGATGGGTGGTTTCGGCTTAATGACCGGCGGCGGGTCGGGAATCCTATCAGCAACGGGATCTGAAATGGTCGAAGAACTACTTCCATACGGCACGCTGCCGCTCGAGCTGACGTTGCCAGGATCTCCGACGCCATCGGTTTCGATTCCCTGGCCAACTTTGAAATTCCCGTATGGCCTCGGTTTGCCTGCATTAGGATTGACGGAGATAGCCGTCGGAACTATGGGGTTCTCATCCAATCGCAACATATTATCGTTGCGAATAGGTATATCGGATCGTTTTGCCTGATTCTCAGCCTGCATCGGTTTCGGCGGCTCAGGAGCATCGGGTGTGACGGGTGCAAGCATCATCGAAAGTTCGAACTCTTCGTTGTCCAGCCCGATATCGGCGGCATACAAGCTGAAGACAACCGCCGTAACGAACAAAATTCCGACCACCACGGACGAGACCACAAAATATCGGCTCCGGCCCTTGAATTCGGCTCCGTGCGTGTCCGATTCGATCAATTTGTCAAACATATTTTTTTCCTCCTTTCAAGCCCGGTGCCAACCGTGTTTGGAGTACCGCCTTTAGGCGGCCTTCGTTTAACTTAGACACCAGATGGAGGAAATAGTTCCCGCTTCCGTATTTGTTCCCTTCTTGAACAGCGGAACGCCTCAGGACTGCTATGTGGAATTCTTGATGGAAATGATCTCGGCAGCGATCGACACAGCGATCTCTTCGGGTGTGTGAGAATTTATCGGTAAGCCTNNTCGGGGTGTGAATACGGGTTAATTTTTCAGCAGGGAAGCCTTCGCTCTCAAGAGTTTTCAGGAGCACCGACATTTTTGCCTTACTGCCGAGAACTCCAAAATATTTGAAATTCCTTTCGATCAGGTTGCGGATGACGATCTCGTCAAATGCATAACCAAGCGTCATTACAACAACATATGCATTCGGCCCCGACGGGATGAATTCGTCTATCTGCTCATAGCCACTGNNGCCACTGATTATCTTTATCTCGTGCGCGAACCGGTTTTTGTCCAGCGTATTCAGCTCCGGCCGATCGTCAAACAGCCGGATATGGAAATCCATCTTCACCATCAGTTCGGAAAGCGCCAGCGCACAATGCCCGCCGCCGATTATGTAGAGATGGTTTTTGTACCCGATTTTTTCACGATAGTTGAAGTCGGTTTCGCTCTGTTTATCGAAGTGGATGTCTTGGTTTTGAATTCCACTTTCAAGAGACCCAACGCTAAACTGGGTCGGTGTGATAGTCAGGAAAGAATGTGCTTGCTTGACAAGCGCATCCCCGATTCTGGCGACAGTTTCGCCATTTTCGGGTGTAAGCAATCGAAAGATAACCGTTTGCTTTCCCGAGCAGATCATGCCGCTCGCATTTGGCGCATTTTTCTGGTGGACCTGTTCGATGATCGCCGTCTNNCGCTACCGCTCCCGGTTCTGACAAAACGGCTCGACTCTGCTCTACGAGATTTACTTCCATCACGCCGCCGCCGATGCTGCCGCAAAGCTCGCCGTTAGCCGCGACCGCCATCTTGTAACCCGCGCGTCCCGGACTGCTGCCCGAGCTTTCAGCAACGACGAGAAGCATCACCGATTGGCCCCGCTCCAACCGGCTCCCGACGAACTGCCATATCTCAAGTTCTTTGTTCATTGGAAGAAGTTTACCGCAGAGACGCGGAGACACGGAGTTTAGAAGTCAAGGATCGGGTTGGTCTTTTAGCTGATAGCAGTTGGCTGTCAACTATTGGTTATTCGTTTCCAACTTCTAGATTTCAAAGTAAAGGTTCATCAAAAGTTTCTCGGGCGTGAATGGTGCATCGAAAGAAAGAACCACTCCGTCAGCCGAAGCGGCCGCCACCCCTCCTTCGTAAGGGGAGCTTTTGAAGGCCTTAACCGCATTTCGAATAGCGAAATACGCTCCGATGCCGTACATCAGCGGCGGTTCGCCGACGGCTTTTGAGTTGAATATGGCCAGGTTTTCGCGTGAAGTCTCAAGTTGCAAGACGGCGATCTCTTTCGGCACGGAATAGATGTCGGGAACTTTGTATGTCGAGAGCGCGTTCGAACGAAGCTTGCCCTGCGCGTCATAAACCACCTCTTCCATTGTCATCCAGCCGAGGCCCTGGACGATACCGCCCTCGATCTGGCCGTGGTCGACCGAGGTATTCATCGACGAGCCAAAATCGTGACAGCATTTGACATAGTCGACCTCATACCGGCCCCGCAGACAATCGACCGTGACGCCGACAACGGCCGTCCCGTAGACGTGATAAGCAAACGGATGTCCCTTTGCCGTACCCCAATCGAAATTGATTCCTGGCGTCGCGTAATGCGAATGCTCGCTCAAGTTTACGCGCTGAAGATGAGAGTCCATCACGAGCGTTTTCCAATCAAGACTTGTTCTTTCGCCGTTTCTATGGACAAAGCCGCTTTCAAGCGACAGGTCCTCGATGTTCTCAGCCTCAACTAGATCTTTGGCGACCTCAAGCAGTCGTTTTCTTATCGCATCACACGCCATCTGCGTGGCTTTTCCGTTTAGATCGGCTGCGGCAGAGGCGGCGGTCGGCGATGTATTCGCGATACGTAAAGTATTTGTAGTGTGAACCTTTACTTTTTCGATTTCCAGGCCGAACATATTCGCGGCGACCTGTGCGATCTTTGTGTTCACGCCCTGTCCCATTTCGACCGCGCCGGTCGAGACGGCGACCGAGCCGTCCGTGTAAACGTGAACAAGCGAGCGGGCCTGGTTCATAGGCGTCTTTGTAAAAGAGATGCCGAAACAGACCGGCATCATTGCGACGCCTTTCTTGAAATACCTCGACGAGGCGTTGAATTCATCTGCCTCATTTTGAAGCTTAGAGTAGTTGTACGCCGAATCGCCTTGCGTCCAGGACGTGATCGCATCGCTCTCTGCCTTTTGGCCGTAAGGGAACTCGTCGCCGTCGTCGATCAAATTGCGTCGTTGAATTTCGGCGGCAGTTACGCCGAGTTTTTCCGCCGCGTGGGCAATTGCGGATTCGATAACAAACATCCCCTGCGGCCCACCGAATCCGCGAAATGCCGTGTTCGGCGGCAGATTCGTCCGGCAGCTATAGGCCATCGCTGTCACGTTCGGGACAAAATACGAGTTCGTGCAGTGAAACAGTGTGCGTTCGAGTACCGGCGGCGAAAGATCGGCCGAAGCACCGGCGGTTTGATAGAAAACAGCTTCGTAAGCGACGATCTTAAGGTCCTTATCAAGCCCGATTTTGTAATCCGCCGAATAAGGATGACGCTTTCCGGTCATTCGCAAATCTTCAAGGCGATGGAGGGCATATTTGACGGGTTTTCGCAAAATTTGCGTTGCTACCGCGCAGATACACGCCCACGCATTAGCTTGGTCTTCTTTGCCGCCAAATCCACCGCCTAATCTCGTGACATCAACTTCAATCTGGTGCATCGGAAGATTTGTAACTTTGGAAATTGCCCTTTGCACAGCGGTTGGACCTTGCGTTGATGAATAAACTTTGATGCCGCCCTGTTCGCTTGGAACGGAATACGCGCCTTGCGTTTCGATATACAAATGTTCCTGTCCGTTCGTGTAAGTTTGCCCCTCAAAAACATATTCGCAATCAGCAAAAGTTTTTTCCGCATCACCCATCACAAACTTTTTCGGCGGAGCGATCAGACTTCCCTTAGCAAACGCAACCCGTTCATCTGTAATAACTTCAAGCGGTTCGATGTCCGCCGTAATTTTCTTAACAGCGTATCTCGCCTGCTCATCAGTTTCCGCGATTACAACCGCAATCGGCATTCCGCAAAAATGGACTTCCGTCTCTGCTAAAAGCGGTTCATCCGGTAAAATTCCGCCGATTTGATTTTCGCCTATCAAATCTTTAGCAAGAATTATTTTTACCACGCCATCGCACTTTTCAGCTTCGGAAATATCAACCGATTTCAATTTCCCATGAGCAAACGGCGAATCATAAACGCACGCGAAAAGAGTCCCTTCAAGCAAAGGAATGTCGTCGAGATAAACGGATTCGCCGCGAAGGTGCGATTTTGCGTCAATGTTAATCATTCTAATCTTTTACAACGAATGTTTCCCAACCGTCATAATCACCGTTAAATTCTCCTGCTTTCTCCCACAAAAAGATAACGTATTCATTCACAGATTCATAATCAACTTTATCAACCCTTGAAAGCGGGAGCGAAAAGGGCGTTTCACCGGAACTTATCTCTTCTTTTTTTACAACTTCAAAACCTAATCCTTCGATTTCATTCAAAAATTTCTCGCGGTTATTTGAATTTTTAAAGTAAATCCAATGGTCAACATCCCTTTCTTTCTCTAACTTATCGCCGTATTTTTGTAAGTTCTCAATAACTTTTCCATTTTG
>DLHV01000035.1:32391-32566 GCA_002483395.1 Chloracidobacterium sp. UBA7659
ATCCGCATCATTCTTTATTGTGTGTTCAAAACGATAGTCAGAATATTTGGTTTGCAAGTCTGCAATTTGGGATTCAAAATCTTGTGGTTTTTCAAAATAGAAATAGCTGTGCATTTTACCGCTAAACTTTATTCGACCTGTGTAAATCGTATTGTTTTCTGAAGTTAGCAAATTA
>DLHV01000238.1 GCA_002483395.1 Chloracidobacterium sp. UBA7659
TCTTTTATCCGAAGTTTGGCTAAAGCCGGGCGATATTTTGCTGCCGTTTTCCACGAGCTAAAGCACGTGGCAATTTAAAAAACCCTCTCCGTGCCGTCGCGGGCTGTTTCATTCAAATCCTAGTCTTCCCGTTAAATCAATGGCGTTCCAAATGTTTCGATTTGTTTTCGTCAATGATCGGCCCTGAACAAGGTTCGTTCTGTGTCCTCAATCTTCCTAAGCGAAGCCACAAGTCCTGAAAGACTACTGCCACCCGCACTTGCGGTCGCGCGAACGGTGTCCGCGCCGCGGAAAACTCCATTTTCTCCCCGGAAAACACCATTTGCCACGCGGCAAACTGTGCTTGTCAACCCACGATAGGCCGATGTTTATTGAGTTGTGAGCGTTTGCTCGTCCTGCGGCTTAAGCCAAAAGAAAAAAGGACGTTAAAACGCCCTCCAAATATTTGCTGCACACGTACCACGCCCTAAAGGGACGTGGCTATACAAGAAAAGCCGCATGAACGCGGCTCGATGCCGTTATATGCTGTCGGTTCCAACTATTTTAGTGGTTTCCGTTTCTTATCTCGATTCTGAACGTGATCAATAACCAAATCAAAGGTATCCGTTGCTGATTCAAGCCGCTGTTTAATATCTTCGTTAGTTAGCCTACTCGAAAGTAGCTCCTCAGACAGTTTTAACATGAAAAGAATATAGGCTTCTGGTGGGGGGATGGTCGCTCTTTGTCCGCTTCTCTCTGTAGCCACCTTAGCGAAAGCAATATGTTCCTTCCAATAATCAAACCCAATTTGCATTATGAGACTTCGGTTATGTTTCCTTTCTTCGCTCTTGTTATTCATGTACGTAGTAACAAGCGTGAAAGCAGAGGTTACTACAACACCTACCAAAGCAGATAAAGCAGCAATTATTCCAACCGTGACTGCGTTTAATTCCATAATTATTCGAAAGAAAATTTTCGTTGGTCAATGGTGTCTGCGTCAATTCGACCCACCTGCTTGAACGTTTGTAAATTAGGAGGCAGATCGACGGTCTTTCCTGACAGCAGGTCTTCGACCGTTAATATCTGCAAGCGTGGATAATCCTTGTTCCAGCCGGGAGAGTGGTAGAAGCCTTTTTCGGCGGCTTCGGTTAGCATTGGTTTGGTTGGCGGTTCGAGGGTGAGGAAAACGCCGATGGCGGCATTGTCGCGTTCGATGACGTGGCCGAGGTCGCGTATCTGTGCAACGCTGACGTTATGTCCACCTTTGACCGAGACGACGACTTTCTTGGCTTTACCGGAATTATCGTCGGTAAATACCATTAGCCCATCGATACCCTTGTCGGCGCCTTTCTTGCCTTCCTTTCGTCCAGCTTCCGCGCCGAAAGCACGCGCGCCGATGAGCGGAAGTATCCACCACTGAAATCCGTACTTGTCCTTCTCCGCGAGTTCCTTTGCTCCGTCAAGGTCTTCGGGTTGTCCGATGACTTGGTAAGAAGCTACGGCAGCATCCGAGGCGGAAACACGACCGGTAGGGAGTGTGTCTTCTTGCCCCGTGGCAGTTAATGACGACGCAGCAGGAACACCCGCCCTACCGGTTGGGTTTCCGCCTTTGATCGGCACCATGTTGAATGAGTCTTTTAACCGAAGTTTCTGCAAGCCCACGGCAAGGTGTGTAACGTCGATACCGATCCATTCACGGTTCAGCTTCTGCGCCGCCGCGATGGTCGTCCCGCATCCGCAGAAAGGATCGAGAACAACATCACCTTCGTTCGACGATGCGGCGACGATGCGTTCGAGAAGCGCGACGGGCTTTTGGGTTGGATAGCCGAGAGTCTCGTTCGATGGCACTGGACGAATATCGTCCCATATATTCTGCAACGGAACACCGGGCATTTCATCAAGGTATCGTTTGTAGCTGGGAGTTCCGCCGTTTTTGGGAAAGTAAAGGCGGCCTTCCGCTAGGTATTTCTCCATATTCTCGCGGGAGTAAGCCCAGAACCTACCCTTGTACGGGCGAGTCCCATGAAACTCATACGAAGTATCACCACCGCCTTTCGCAGCCGTCAAATCGCCGAGTCGATACCGTCGCCCGTCACTATCAACGTGATTGTAAAAAGACTCGACATAATCCTCGCTGTACGGCGTATATTGCCAATTCCAAGTCCACGCGTCTGATTTAGTGTAGAAAAAGATGGTATCCCTAATATTCCCAGGCTGCATCCGTCCTTGCTTAGCATCATTGTGAGCGCTCGAACGCTTCCAGCTGACATCGGTGCGAAAATTCGAAGCTCCGAATATCGTATCCAACAAAATCTTCAAATAATGCGAAGCGGTCGGGTCGCAGTGGAGGTAGAGCGAGCCGGTCGGTTTTAGGACGCGGTGAAGTTCCTTTAAGCGGACGGCCATCATGACAAGATAGGCCATCATCTGGCTTTTCTGTGGAATGAACTGCCTGAACGCTTGAATCATCTGCCCGACATCATCCGGTTCGTTTATCAGTTCGTTGTAAACCAGCTCGGCGGCGAGGTTCCAATGCCACGTGTCTTCGAACGCCGTGATCTGCGATTCGGAATCAGTGCCCGATTCGTTGCGAAATAGTACGTTGTAATTGCGGTTCGAATTAAACGGCGGATCGAGATACACAAGATCGACGCTCTCGTCCTTTATGTAGTCGCGGAGAATCTTAAGATTATCGCCGTAATAAAGTGTGTTCATGGCAAGAGTGTGAAAAACACTTGCAATTTAACATAGTCGGATGGCAAGAACCCAGTCGCCTCCCACCACCCCGTCAGCCGAAAACGGCTACCACCCCTCCTCAGGCAGGAGGGGAGCTAATCTCCCGGTTCTGACTTTTGCTGACGTATATGTTGTCCTTCAGCCAAAATCGCCACGGCTTTTCTGCGTCTTCGGCAGCGTAGTCGATTCCGATACGTTTACCTGTCGCAATTTCGTTTGAGCGGTATTTCCTGAAATCTTCCAGCCAGATCTTTTCGCCGAGCAGGTCTTCGGCGTTCAGTGTGCGGTCGATGGCCATTGCGATGCAGAGTTTGCCGGGGCCCGAGGTTAGATTTTTGTCCGGCATCGGGCCGCGTCGTTCGCGCATTGTTTCGATTCCTTCGACGGGCTCGAGCGCGCGGATCAAAACCACGTGCGGATGATCGGCGGGGCCGGAGACGACGTTTAGCTGGTTGTACATTCCATAAATGAAGAAAACGTAAACGTGGCCGCCGACGGCGTAAGTGACCTCGTTTCTCGGCGTGCGGCGGCCGGCGTAGCTGTGAGCGGCTTTGTCGGTAATGCCCATATACGCTTCGACCTCGACGATCATGCCGGAAACGCGGTTGCCGTTTTCGTCGGGAACGACGAGCAGCTTGCCGAGCAATTCCCGTGCGACCTTTATGGTGTCGATCCTGACATAGAAATCACGTGACAGTTTGACCATAGATTGCGAGTCGTTTGTACACATCGTAGCAGACACCGCCCACTCGCAACACACGAATTCAACTGTTTTCTCGCCACCGGCTGTGATAGATTTCTCGTAATGAAGGTCGCGTCATTGTTGCGGACAGCAACCGAACTTATGAAGTTTATTTTTACTACTGTTTGTTTGGGATTTTTTGCCCTGTCGCTTATTGCGCAAAAGCCCGACGAGGTTCTGGCAACCGCAACCGGACTGACGTTTACACCGAGCGCCCTTTCCGAGGATGGCCGGAAACTGTTCCTCAGCCAAAACACCGTTGTTGCATCGGAACGCACCCGTCTTTTATCGCAAATGGAGGCTGATTTACTTCTTGACGCCGAAGCGAGGTCGCTGGGTGTCACGAGAGATTTGTTTGTAACCACCGAAATGAAGAAGGTCGCCGCTCCCACGGAGACCGAGATAAAACAGGTCTTCGATGCAAACCGCGCAAACTTTGGCGAGCGGACAATAGACGATGTGCGAAAGCAGATAGTGGCGTTTCTCCGGCAAAATGCCGAGCAAAAAGCCTTGAACGACCTGGTTGAAAGCCTGAAGGCCAAATACAAATTCGCTCCCGGCAAGGATATCAATGCGGCGGATCTTAAACCGATGGAGGCTGTTTTCACGATAACCGGAAAGTCCGTTTCTGCCCAGGAATTCGACGCCCGCTACAAGGCCGATATTTATGACGTCCGCGCCGAGATCGCCGGCGAGATTATCGCCGATTTGGAAAACGCGATCTTTTCGACCTTGGTCAATCAGGAAGCAAAGGCTCGAAATATCGATGCGGGTGACTTGATCGCCGTCGAGATCACAAACAAAATACGCGAGTTTTCGAATGATGAACGAGTAGAGCTTGAAAGTTCTTTTCGGAAGCGGCTTTTTACAAAATTCAGCGTTAAGGTGATGGTGCGCGAACCGGTGCCGGTCGCCCGTAATGTACTGGTCGATGACGACCCCGCTTCCGGAAAAGCAGCGGCTCCCGTGACTGTTGTCATGTTTAGCGATTTCCAGTGCTCGGCGTGCTCGGCAACGCATCCGGTCTTGAAGAAAGTCCTCGGCGAATACGGGGACAAAGTGCGGTTTGTCGTTCGCGACTTCCCTCTTGAGAGCCTTCACGAAAATGCCTTCCGGGCTGCCCTCGCTGCGAACGCTGCCCGCGCGCAGGGCAAATACTTCGAATATATCGATGTTCTGTACCGCAACCAGGAGAGCCTCGACAATGCTTCGCTCAAGAAATTCGCGGTGGATCTGGGTTTGAACATAAAGCAATTTGAGTTAGACTTTAGCAGCGAAAAAGCTGCCACCGAGATTCGAAAAGATATGGCTGACGGAAACGAATACGGCATCCGCGGCACGCCGGCTATATTTGTGAACGGTGTTAAGGTACACAGCCTTTCAATCGACGGCTTCCGAAACTCGCTCGACAAAGCTTTGGCAAGATTGGCATCCAAATAAGTATTTTTTATGCGCTTTTATATAATCATTACAATCATGCTGCTCATTGCTTCTTGCGGCGACGGAACGAACGGATCGAACTCAAAACCGGCGATAAACGGAACAAAAAAAAACGCATCCCTTCCTGAATACAGTTACGAAATCGTTAAAGCCTATCCGCACGACCCGAAAGCCTTTACGCAAGGCCTCGTTTTCCGCGACGGCTTTCTTTATGAAAGCACGGGCGAATTAGGAGAATCTAGCCTTCGCAAAGTAGAGATTGCGACGGGCAAGGTGCTGCACAAATTCGATCTTGCGCGCGAAATATTCGCCGAAGGGCTTACGATCATGAACGATAAGCTCTATCAGATCTCGTGGCGTGACAAGACCGCCTGGGAATACGAAATCGGCGACTTCAAAATGCTCCGCGAGATATCGTACACCGGAGAAGGTTGGGGGTTGACGACGGACGGGACAGATTTAATCATGAGCGACGGCACGCATTTGCTGAAGTTTGTCGATGCACAGACGTTCAAGACTGTTCGCTCCATTCCCGTGATGCAGGATAACGGCAAGCCGCTTTATTTGCTGAACGAACTTGAATGGGTAAAGGGAGAGATTTGGGCCAACATCTGGCATTCGGAAGAGACCGAAACGGGGACGACACAAGGCCGTCTGCCGAATATCGGGCGCCCGAACGTCATCGCCCGGATCGATCCGGCCAGCGGGCGTGTTACCGGATGGATCGATCTGGCCGGACTTTCCCCGGACGATCAAAATGACGACAGAGAGAGCGAAAATACACTAAACGGCATCGCGTACGACGCCGTCGGCGACCGTATTTTTGTCACTGGAAAGAATTGGAAGAAACTTTACGAGATCAAGGTGCGGCCTAAATAAGAGCGATGCAGATCTCGGACAACGACAAACATTTCATGCTGCGGGCTCTCGAATTGGCCCAGGTAGGAATGAATTCGAACTCCGGTGGGCCTTTTGGATGCGTCATAGCAAAAGACGGCCAGATCGTCGGTGAGGGCGTCAATCAGGTGACGTCGACAAACGATCCGACGGCCCATGCCGAGGTGGTCGCGATTCGCAACGCGTGCAAAAAGCTGGATTCATTTCAGCTCGACGGCTGTGTCGTTTATACATCTTGCGAGCCTTGCCCGATGTGCCTCGGGGCGATATATTGGGCACGGCCCGAATGTATTTTCATAGCGTGTAATCGCGATGACGCCGCGGAGGCGGGATTTGACGACGCATTTATTTACGACGAACTTTGCACGACTGAAGTTGAGCAAAGAAAGGTGCCGATCTTTAGCCTTATGCGTGACGAAGGCCGCGCCGTTTTTCAAAACTGGATAGACAAGCCTGACAAAATCGAATACTGACCTTTGCTTTGCGCCTTGGCGACTTTGCGGGAAACGCATTTCTGCCAATATCCAAGGCGCATTTTGGGCGAAACAGGTATGGCGGAGAAATTCTTGACTAGCACTTATTTTTATTTGCTGATCGCCCTGCTTGCCGGTGCGATGATGCCGACCCAAGCCGCCACCAACAACAAAATGGCGGCTTTTGTGGATAGCCCCGTGCTCGCGGCTTTCGTTTCATTTGTTATCGGGACGCTGGCTCTCTTTGTTTATCTGCTGCTGTCGGGTGTGCCGCTCACGAATCTTTCGGGCTTGAAGGATGCTCCGGCAATCGCATGGGCCGGCGGATTGTTGGGCGCGTTTTTCGTGGCGGCGGCCGTCACTCTCGTGCCCAGGCTCGGCGTGGCAATGACCTTTAGCCTGATAATCGCGGGGCAAATGATCGTCACGCTTGTGATCGACCATTTCGGGCTGCTTGGGATCGACATTAAGCCTGTTAGCTGGCCGCGAATTGCCGGAATCCTTCTAATAACCGGCGGCGTGGTACTGATTAGAAAGTTTTGATGAGCATGAAAATGTTAACAGGATGGATAGGGTGTTTAGGATGTAGGTTAAAAGGTTGAGCTTTTTTCGGCATCCTGTTGATCTTGTGTATCCTGTTTGAGTCGCCACAATGATCGAGTTCATCCTCAACAACCAGGATATCCAAACCGACTTGCCGCCCGGAACGACCGTGCTCGATTTTGTTCGTTATCGGCAAAATCTAAAAGGCACGAAGATCGGCTGTCGCGAAGGTGATTGCGGGGCTTGTACTATTTTGGTCGGCGAATTGAAAGGCGAGAGTGTTTCGTATCGCTCGATGACCTCATGTCTGATGCCGCTGGCAAACGCCGCCGGAAAGCACATCGTTACCGTAGAAGGCATAAATCCGGAAGACGGTTCGCTGACACCGGTCCAGCAGGCGATAATCGACGAAAGTGGCACGCAGTGCGGCTTTTGCACGGTCGGGTTCGTCATGTCGCTGACCGGATTCTGTATCGACAGTGACAGTAGCCCGCACGTGAGTAAGGGCTCGACTGAAATGGCGATCTCCGCGATAGACGGAAACATCTGCCGGTGCACGGGCTATAAGTCGATCGAACGTGCGGCGAATACTCTATGTCGGCAGTTGGCGGAGAGCAATCGGCAGTTTGTCCCCGAGTATTTCGCGGATATTCCGCAACGCTTGGCCGACTTGATTGTCCCGACGAAACAGGCGGAAACACGAGCGGTAGCGAGTGTGCCCTTCGTCGGCGGCGGTACGGACATATACGTCCAAAAACCCGACGAATTAGCGCATTCACCCGCAAATCACCTATTTTACGATGAACAACTCCGCGGCATCCGCGATACCGGTGAATTTATCGAAATTGGAGCCTCCGCAACGGTCACCGACCTGCTCGAATCCCCCGTGATGCAGTCTATCTTCCCTGATCTTTACAAGCACTTGAAGCTCGTTTCATCGACTCCGATTCGCAATATGGCGACGCTTGCGGGAAATTTCGTCAACGCCTCGCCGATCGGCGATATGACGGTGTGGTTCCTTGCATTGAACGCTGAAATCGTCTTAAGCTCCCCTCCTGTCTTAGGAGGGGTGGCAGCCGCTCCGGCTGACAGGGTGGTCCGCCAGATGCTGCTCAAAAAGCTTTATCTCGACTACAAAAAGCTCGCCAAAAGCGACAACGAATTTATCAAAACCATTCGCTTTCGCAAGCCGCCTAAAGATTTCTACTTCAATTTCGAAAAGGTTTGTAAACGAACATATCTGGACATCGCGACGGTAAATACGGCGATCTCGCTCAAATGCGAATCACTCCCCGGCAAAACTTGGACGCCGCCTGCCTTGTCAGCACCACCTGCGGTAGCGGGTGGGGATCTTTCACCGCAGGGACGCAGGGACGCGGATCAGTCAGCACCCGGCTCCCCTCCTTACGAAGGAGAGGTGGACGCCGCTTTGGGCGGTCGGGGTGGTTCTCTTTCCGACAGTGTCGAATATAACATCCTCGACGCTCACGTCGCCGCCGGCGGCGTCGCACCCATTCCACTCTATTTGAGAGAAACATCGTCTTTCCTGATCGGCAGGGCCGTGAACGCTGAAACGATAGAAAAGGCAAACGAGATAATACAGCTGGAAATCTCGCCGATTTCCGACGTCCGCGGCACCGAAGAATACAAACGGCTACTACTAAGGCAACTTTTTAGAGCTCATTTTGTGGAGTTGTTCGATCTATGATTCACCACAGAGACACAGAGAACACTGAGGGCTTTAACAAAAATAACTCCGTGACCTCAGTGTCTCTGTGGTGAGATTTCTTACATGAAAAATATCGACTCAAGATCACATGTCCGCGGCGAGTCCATATATCTGGATGACATTCAGCTTGTCCAGGGAACGCTCTATGCCTGCGTTTTTGATTCGGCGGTTGCACACGGAAAGCTTGTTTCGGTCGACATAAGCGAAGCGGAAATATCTGAAGGCGTTGCAAAAGTCATAACGGCAAAGGACCTGATCGGTGAGAATCAGATCGGCGGTGTTGTTCCGGACGAACCGCTGCTCGCGGACGGCGAGGTTCATTTTCAGGGGATGCCGATCGCGGTGGTGCTCGCCGAATCCGAAGAACTTGCACGAAAAGCCGCGAAGAAGATCACTGTGGAGATCGAGCCGCTTGAGATTATCACCGATCCGCGGGTTGCGGCGGCGAAAGGCGATCTGATTGTTCCACCGAAGAAATTCAAAATGGGCGACACAGATGCGGTGTTTGCAAAATGCGAGCATGTTTTCGAAGGCCGCGCTGACATAAACGGTCAGGAGCATCTATACATCGAAACGCAGGGAGCGTACGTCGTACCGACGGAGAACGGCGGATTGAAGATTTATTCATCGACTCAAGGGCCGACGGCGGTGCAACGTGCGGTTTGCCGCGTGACGGGTTTGCCGATGCACAAGGTCGAGGTCGATGTGCAACGGCTCGGCGGCGGTTTCGGCGGTAAGGAAGACCAGGCAAACGCCTGGGCGGCCATTTGCGCAGTCGGGACCCAATTGACAAAACGGCCAGTTAAATATGCTCTGCACCGGATGGAAGACATGCGTATGACGGGCAAGCGGCATCCGTATTCGGCTGATTACAAAA
>DLHV01000057.1:0-499 GCA_002483395.1 Chloracidobacterium sp. UBA7659
GATCGGCGAATTGACCGTCAATCTTCAGGCCAAGCTCCTAAAAGTCGTAGAAGAAAAAAACGTAACGAGAGTCGGCGGAAACCGCGCGAGACAAGTTGACGTCAGGATAGTCTACGCTACACATCGGGACCTCAGCGTTTTTCGTGAAGATATACGGTATCGCGTGACTGCTCACGCCGTTTATTTGCGGCCCTTGCGCGAGCGCCGTGATGAGATCGTCCCGCTTGCAAAAGGCTTTCTCGACAACTTTAACAAGAAGTCGGGGCGATGGGTTCAGGCCGATCGTACGGTGCTGAACTTGCTTATAACCGCGCCTTGGTATGGCAATATTCGCGAGCTACGCTCCTTTGTCGAAAAAGTATGCGTCGATGCTATTTTTGCCGCCGGCAAAACAATCGATCGCAACTCCGAGACAATGTTGACAAAAGATATCGTCGAAAGCCGTCTCAACAAAAAGATACTCGGATTGGACGGTTCGCCTTCATCGCCAGTTTCTCCA